>JAESPR010000037.1 GCA_016765685.1 Colwellia sp.
TCGTTGATATTATAGGCAGACTTTGTCAGCGTGCGCATCCAAAGCGAGATTTAAAGCACGGTCTTTATCAATTCGGGGTGCTTCCGGTGGCGGATATTTATTCGATTGATTAATTTATGAGCTTAAGAACTTACTTATGAGTAATTCCTAACGGGTAAACTTCAAGATAATCTATACCGGCAATATATACCTGCGTTTTATTCTTCTAAGTAATTTAAGCCTTAACGATTGTAAGTGCAAATACCCACCTAGCGTTTTCTATTTATACAGCGCCAGTAACTCAGCAACTTTCTCACGCTTATGCCCTTTAGTGCTAATAGTGCGTGCTACTTGAATTGATTTAGTTTTAACTGCATGCTCATAAATTTTACGTGTCCAAATAGTATCGTGATTGGAAATTAGCACAACAACAGATTTTTTACTCGATACTTCTTCTGCAGCATTGGCTAAGTCTGCTTGTTCATCCAAACCAAAGCCATTACCTGAATAACTGGTAAAGTTTGCCGTTTTGCTTAATGGTACATAAGGTGGATCACAATAAATAACATCACCTGCTTTAGCGCGGTTGAATGTTTGACGATAATCTTCACAAACAAAAGTTGCTTGTTGTGCTTTTTCGGCGAAAAAATTTAATTCGGCTTCGGGAAAATAGAGGCGTTTATATTGTCCAAAAGGAACATTATACCCACCTGATTTATTATAACGGCATAAACCATTATAACCGTGACGGTTCATGTATAAAAAAACTAAAGAGCGAAAATAACTGTCATCACTTTCATTAAATTCTTTTCTAAATTGATAGTAAACTTCACTCTGATTATTTTCGCTGCTAAATAGCGATTTTGCATCTTGAATAAAAGCATCCGGCTTTAATTGCAAAATTTTATAGATATTAATTAAATCTTGGTTGATGTCATTAAGTATATAGCTAGGATAGTCAGTATTTAAAAAAATAGAGCCTGCGCCAACAAAGGGCTCTATTAGGCATTCGCCTTGTGGAAGCATTTTGGCAATAACATTACTGAGGCTATATTTTCCGCCCGCCCACTTCAAAAATGCACGATGTTTTTTACTCATGTTTAATATAACTACCAATAAAAATTGAAGAGCGATTGTAGCTTTTATTATCCCTTAAAGGTATTGATTTCACGCTTAATTGCAGAAATAGATTTAAGCCATGGGCCTAGTTTTAATAATGGTTGTGGTAATGCTGACAACGCCTCTCTTGCTTGTATTTGGTCAGCAAAAACCTTGCTTGTTAATACGGTAAAGAGCTGCTCATTAAGCCTTCTTTGGTAGCTAAAATATTCAAGACTTGGGTATTCATTAATAAAGCCGACCAACACGGACATATCGGTAAAACCGGTAATTTGAATCACATAACCGGTCGAGGCGTTTAAATAATAATCTGGTGTTAACTGTATAGCTGACTCAGTGATAGTGCTTTTATTAACGGATTTACGGTTAATTGGTTTAGTTGTTATTACTGTAACTAAAGTTGGCTCAAGGTTGGGCGATGTAACGCCGACAACTAAGGGCTTAGGCTCAACACTGCTTTCAAATGCAATGGCTTGTAAAATATCGGTTGTTTGTGCTGTTTTTTGTTCAAGCTTAATTGCTAATATTCTTTTTCCTAGTAAAACGGCATGAATATCAGCAACACTTGCCTGCTCAACGGGGTTAGTAACTGTCAAAACATTATTAATTTCAACCGTTTTCTTAGTTGATGTCTGCTCTATTCCCATGAAATTAAATAGCGGTAATTTAGATATACTGAAACTGTCATGTTTGATCAAAGCAAACCAAGACAACCCAATAAAGGTACTAATAACTAGTGCAACCAACACCAATTTCAACCAAAACTTACCGGTAAATATTGCATTTTTATTATTGAATTTCGCATGTTCCAAGGCAAATAATTGTCCTGATTTTGCATCAATAATAGCCAACTTATTGGTAAATATACTTTTATTTTCTGCAACTTCATAAGCAGCTTGTTCTTTACCAAAAAGCACTACGTTAATTCTATTATGGGTTTTATTCGCAACGTCAACCAATTGACAAAGTTCATATTTTATTTGCAACGACAAGGCATGCGCATGTTCTACTACAATGGTGATACGGCCTTTACTCTGCTTCATAAGATGAAAAATACTCATGGCGAGTGATTTTTCGGGATCAAATAAGGTATTAGCAAATAATTGCTCAATGAGTCGGCACCGCATTTGAATATCATTTAATTTCGTTGATGCTGACACGAAAGCGACATTGGTTTCTTGATGTGTTTTTTCTTTTGAAGAGCTAGAAGAAAGGTTTGCTAAAAAGTGACTAGCGGCTTGAGAGTATACTTCGGCATCATCATCTATCACTAAAACAGCTTGTTTAGAGAAACGTTGAATATAATCAATTCGCGCACTAACGCTTATTGAAGTCACTGCAGGTTCACTGTTTAATTGCACTGCGGCAACGTTAGTGTTATTTATTCTGGTGTGCGCTAATGCGGACATATTCAACCCTTTCTACCATTGATGTTTCTCTCAAACAGAAAATTTTTGAGCAAAACAAAAAAACGACTATAGAATTTGCTGAAGTATCTCTGGTATTATGTCATCACGAATTTCTGACTTACCTATTGCTGTCGGCACAATAAAACGTAATTTCCCGCCAATATTTTTTTTATCTCGGCGCATATGGCGAATAAAATCATCAAAGCCCATGTTTTTTGGAGCGACTAATGGTAAATCAAACGCTTTAATAAGCGTTTCTATTCGACAAAGATCTGACACTTCAAGCAAATTCATTGCTACTGCTAACTTAGCAGCAAGTACCATGCCAGTGGCTACAGCTTCGCCATGAAGCCAGTTGCCATAGCCTTGTTCGGCTTCAATAGCATGACCAAAAGTATGACCTAAGTTAAGCAGTGCGCGCACACCTGTTTCTGTTTCATCGTTAGCGACAATGTCTGCTTTACACTGACAGCACTTTTCTATCATTGTCGTTAAAGTATTTTTATCACCCGCTTTTATTAAGGCAATATTGTTTTCTAGCCAAACAAAAAAATCATAATCGCCCAAAATTCCGTACTTAATGACCTCAGCCATACCCGCATTAAACTCACGTACAGGCAAGGTAACTAAACTATTAATATCGATTATCACAGCTTTGGGCTGATAAAAAGCACCGATCATATTTTTACCCAGCGGATGATTTACTGCGGTTTTTCCACCTACAGACGAGTCTACTTGAGATAATACGGTTGTAGGCACTTGAATAAAGTCAATGCCACGCTGATAACATGCAGCAGCAAAACCGGTAATATCACCAATAACACCGCCACCTAAAGCAATTAAGGTGGTATCACGGCCATGCTCATTAGCCAATAAATGCGACATAATAAGCTCAAAATTAGCTAAACTTTTTTCGGCTTCACCGTCAGGTAAAATAATTTCATCAAGTTCAAAAGCGGATAATTGCGCTTTAATTTTATCAAGATATAAAGGAGCTACAACAGTGTTAGTGACAATACAAACACGTTTAGCGCGAATATGAGTGGTAAATAGCGCAGCGTTATCAAGCAGACCAGAATCGATATAAATAGGATAACTTCGAAGACCTAGATCAAGATTGAGAATAGACATATTGGCTGAACCTGGTTATTTTAGGTGAGGTAAAGCCACTTATACTATGATAAAGTGGCTTCGGTAAAGGTTAAATAACCTTCAATGAATACCCCTTCGCTAAGGGTTTTCGCTTAGGCTCACATTCATTTCATAAAGAGGGGTATCTTATGACGTTAAGTTCAAAAGATTTTACGTTGCAAACGACGAGAAATTAAATCCGCTCAGATTAAAAATCTAACCGCTCAATAATTTTATGAGCAACAACTTTGGCACTTTGATCGTCTGTTTTAATCACTACATCAGCAATCTCTTCATATAAAGGATTGCGCTCAACCGCCAAATTTTCTAATACGGTACGTGGCTCTTCCGATGTTTGCAATAATGGACGACGACGATCACGTTGAGTACGCGCTACTTGTTTATCTATGGTTGTTTCAAGATAAACAACAATGCCACGTGCCGATAAACGATTTCGTACTTGAGCACTAATAACAGAGCCTCCACCCGTTGCTAAGACTATGCCTTGTTTTTCGCTCAAGTCCTCAATCACACCTTCTTCTCTTTTACGAAAACCTTCTTCACCTTCAAGATCGAAAACCCAAGCAATGTCTGCTCCGGTACGACGTTCAATTTCTTGATCAGAATCAAAAAATTCAAGATGTAGCCTGTCAGCAAGCTCTCTACCTATAGTGCTTTTACCTGCGCCCATAGGACCAATAAGGAAAATGTTACGTTTTTCTGCCATTAGATTTACTTAATACTCGTTTGTTACAGGTCATATCAAAGAGAAATATAACCGCTGT
This sequence comes from Colwellia sp., assembly GCA_016765685.1. Taxonomy (GTDB): domain Bacteria; phylum Pseudomonadota; class Gammaproteobacteria; order Enterobacterales; family Alteromonadaceae; genus Colwellia. Next base: position 4,424 of record JAESPR010000037.1, read on the forward strand.
TATATACCTTTGATGTTATAGAGGTCTCCCTCGGAAATTTCAAGGGCGTAATTATCGCAATTGTTAGGGTAACATTGCAAGCAACATTGTTAGTAAGTCAGACAAAAAAACTCACTTACTAACGTTATTATTGATATTAGTAGTTAAAAATGCTCAGTTACTATGCGTGGCGTGACAAAAATGAGTAATTCTTTTTTCTCATTAAACTGACTAGTATTTCTAAATAACCAACCAAAGTAAGGAATATCACCTAATACGGGTACCTTAGAAACAGTGCTAATAATCGATTGCTGGTAAATACCACCAAGCACAATAGTTTCACCATTACTCACTAATACTTGTGTGCCTATGCGTTGAGTATCAATGGCCGGTGCTTGACCGTTTTGTACATCAGAAACCGTATCTTGTGTGACTACTAAATCTAAAATTATTTTATTATCAGGGGTGATATGTGGTGTTACCGTTAAACTCAACACCGCTTTTTTAAATTGTGTTGCTGTTGCACCACTTGAAGCCGCTTGTTGATAAGGTATTTCAACACCTTGCTCTATATATGCTTCTTTCTGATTAGAGGTGGTAATGCGCGGACTGGCAATAATTTCGCCTTTATTTTCTTTTTCCATCGCACTTAGTTCAAGATCTAAAATGGTACCGTCAGCCAAACGTGCTATCTGAAATGCTAATGCCCCTGCTGGGCTAATAACAGGTAAGTTAACATTCAAACCATCCGATAGCTGTGGTACTCGGCCAATACCCACATCAGCAGCGCTTAACGCTCTGGTACCATTGGCCTGTCCAACACCTTCTAATGAGCCTGACGTTGCATATTCACCATCAGTATTAGTTATTCCCCAACGAATGCCCAGTTCTTCATTAATGTTGTCTTTCACTGTCACCATGCGTGCTTCAATAACCACTTGGCGAATTGGGATATCTAAAATATTGACCATGCGTTTGATGTTTTCAATACTTTTTGCGGTATCACGTATTAATAAAGTATTGGTACGCTCATCTACCGAAACACTACCGCGCGGTGATAAAATGCTAGTATCTTCATTTTTAATTAAATCAGCAAAATCAAAGGCTTTGGCATAGTTAATTTGTACATATTCAGAATAAAGCGGTGCTAATTCTTCTACTTGCTGCTGTGCTTGCAAATCTTTAGCTTCTCTTGCTGCTAATTCATCACTTGGCGCAACCATCAAGATATTACCTTGCATGCGTTTATCTAAGCCTTTAACTTTTAAAATAATGTCTAATGCTTGATCCCATGGAACACCATCTAAACGAAGGGTTATATTACCAGTAACGGTATCACTGGTAATTAAGTTAAAGTCGTTAGAGTTTGCAATAATTTGTAAGACAGTGCGCACTGGAATGTCTTGAAAATTATAAGAAACAATACGACCTGTAAAGTCTTCACTATCCCCTAAATAACTGGGTATTTTTTTTTCTTTTTCCTTAACCGTCAGTACGAACAAATTACCCTCTTGTTTATGAGAAAAAGTAAAATGCGTATCAACATCAATAACTAAACGAGTATTACGCCCTTCTTTGAAAGTTTCTATGCCTGCGACAATGGTACCAAAATCAGTAACATCTAGCTTATATAATAATTCTTCAGGTATTTGAGTATTGTGAAACTCGACATTCACTTTTCCTAGTTTGTCATCAACATCAACAGCCAACATATTGTCTTTTAAGTAGACTAAGATCTCTGCTGCATTGTTTTCATCTAAACGAAAATCAATAGCTGTCACATGATTAATAAACTGCTCACCTGCAGGACTTAACGTTTCCACTATTTCAGCTGACTGACCATAATTAAAGGTGATAGAAAATTGCTTGCCGTTCAGGGCAACATCAAATACTGACAGTTTTTCTAAATTAATGGTTGCTACAACGTTTCCAGAAGTATTGTCTAAAACAACATCCGTAACTCCCGCATGATTAACGCGTGTATCTTGTAATATGTTGTCAAAACTGTGTGCATCAAAGTTAACTTTCACGAAAGCTGGGTTCATCGAAGTATCAACGACGGGTAAAGCGTAAATATCTTCAGAAAACTCAAAAATCAATTCAATTTGGTCATTTTGAATGGTGTTATAAGAAATACCTAATAACTTACTTTGGTTAACTTGTTCTGCACTGATATTAGCAGACACCATAATGAATATTAACAAGGTTAAACAAGCTAGCCAGTTTTGTTTCAACTTGGTTAGTGCAGTAAAGATTTTATAATTTTTCATTGTATTAAATAGCATTATTATTTCCTTTACCCTTGTGATACTGATTGAGCAATCTTAATTAACGTTTCTCGCTCTACCCAACAACCTGCACCGTCAGGTGTTAATTCTACTAATTTCACGCTTTTAGCACTCACTTCTTTAATATGACCATTAAATAAACCTAAATAACCACCAACTGATACTCTATGCAAGGTAAAATCTGATGCTTCAACTAAAGCCCAAAGTATGCCATCTTCATCCATAGTACCTCGCATGGTAAGATCACCCAGCGCAAACTTTTCTAATGGTTGTTTACGACGACGAGGATCAGGGCTTAAACAGCCAGACATTTGTTGAATTTTTTGCTGAATAACCTCAGGTTTTGGCAATGAGAATGGGCTTCTTAAATTAAATGCTGAATATTCAAAATGATGAAAAGGATGCACTTCTGGCATGGGATCAATTTGGCTTGTGGTGGTTGCTTTCACTTGTTCCATATGAGCACTAAGATCAGCGGTATCATCATAACAACCACTCACTAAAATTACAGCAATTAAAACTAATATTTTCATGGCGTTTTAACCCCTTGCTCTTGGTAGCGATATGTTTTCGCTTCAAGTTTTAAATTCAGCTCATCATTTTTTGTGTGAATAATATCAATTGTAAAATTATGCAAAGTTACAATTCGAGGCAAACCTGCAATTTTACTGACAAATTCGCCAAAGGAATGATATGTGCCATTGACTTCAATATCGATAGGTAATTCTATATAAATTTCTTTGCTAATTTCCGGTTGCCATTCTAGTTTGACAAACTCAAGTCCACTGGTTGTGCCAATAAAGGTAATATCGTCGAGCAAACCTGGCGTTTCATGGCTATTGGGCAAGCTTCTTAATTGTGTGGTAAAAATCTCTTCTGCTTCAACCATTTGTGCTCTAAACAAATCCAAATTAGCCGCGACATGATATTTAACTTTATAGGATGTTTTTAAGGTGATTTCTTCGGCTCTAATTCGGTCAAGTTGCTCAATTTTGCTACTAACCAAGGCAATATAACCTAAAAACATCACCATTATTGCTAAGAATATAGTCAAGATCAATTTGGCTGCTGGCGGCCATTGACCAATATTTTCTAGCTCAAGGTTTTCAAATTGTGATTTATCAAATTTCACCTGCCACCTCCTGCTACGTTATCAGCAAGAGCTGCGTCGTTCACTAGCCCTTTAATTTTCACTCTCATTTTAAAACTACTGAGTAGTTTGGGTGAGCCTTCATCGGCCGTAATTGACTCTGGCGTGGCGTCAGTAAACAAGTCTGAAAGTTCAATTGCTCTAATCATATTGGCCAAGTGATTATTTGATTCACTTTTTCCCGTGATTTTTATGCTATTACCTTGTTTATCAAGTTGCGTTATATAAATACCGTTAGGAATTATTTTTGCTATTTCATCAAGTACTTGCGTACCAACATTACGACTGCGCTGTAGTTGTTCAACCACACCAATTCTTTTTTGCAATGCCGCTTTTTTATCATTTAACGTTTTTATTTCTGCTATTTGTATATCAAGTTTTTGAATCTCATTTTTTAAGAACTGATTTCGCGTAACCTGACCATCAATACGTGCTTGGAAATATAAGTTCACCGCAAAAATCAAGGAAAAAGCGAGTAAACCCACCGCGGTTAAAATAGTAAAAAATTCTTTCTGTTTAACCTTGAGAGCTTCTTTGCGCCAAGGAAGCAGGTTTATATATGCCATGGCGTAAAACTCCTTAAAGCTAACCCGGTCGCTACCGTTAATTGTGGCGCTACTTTAACTAACGCCTCTTCATTAATGGATTCCCCGAGAGTCATCACACTAAAAGGATTAGCAATAACGGTATGAATGCCTAATTCATCGGTCAGCAATTTTTCTACACCTTCTATAGCCGCGGTGCCGCCAGAAATCAGAATATAATCAACCTTATCAGCCCCACTTGAGGTCAAAAACATTTGAATGGCTCGACGAATTTGCTGCATAAGTACGGTATGAAAAGGGGCTAATACTTCAAAAGTATAATTGGGTGGTAAATCATTCGATATTTTTGCTTCTTCAGCTTCTTCAAAGGTTTTATTATAATAAGAAACAATTGAACGAGTGTATTGTTCGCCGCCGAACATTTGATCTCGACTATAAATATGTTGACCTGCTTTGGTAACAGAAAATAACGTCATGGTCGCGCCAATATCTACAATGGCAACGGTTTTATCGACACTATCATCGGGTAATTGCGATAAACATAAATCATGAGAGCGACTTACTGCATAAGACTCCACATCAATAACTTTAGCGTGAAAATTTCCAGCTTCCAATGCCGCTACTCTTGCTTCAACAGACTCAGTACGTGCCGCACTGAGTAAAACATTAACTTTAGTAGGATCTGACTCATTAACACCTAAGGTTTCGAAATCCAAGCTTACTTCATCTAACGGATAAGGAATTAAACTATCCGCTTCAATTTCTATTTGGCTAGCCAATTCTTCTTCATTTAAGCTGACATCCATGTAAATTATTTTAGTAATAACGGTTTGTCCCGAAACAGCAGCAGCGGCTTCTTTGGCTTTCATGGGTATGCGTTGACGAATTTTTTCAATAACACTACCTACAGCTTCAATATCTTGAATTTCGCGGTCAACTACTGCGCCACGAACCATAGGTTCAATAGCAAAGTCTTCTAAAATATAACCTTCACTGCCCTGGCTGAGTAAAACCGCTTTGACCGCATGAGACCCAATATCGATCCCAACCATCATCGCAGTTTTCTTTTTCCATAGATTATCTAGCATATGCACCTTTTTTTAAGGGGAAAACCATTAATAAAAAATGCGCCTTGTTCATGAATTGCTCAAACGTCTTGAACCATGCATTTTGAAGTAGCATGAGTATTACACCCCACTAAATTATATTATTGTAATTATTTTAGACCTGTTTTTCACATAAATACATTTATTACATGGTTTTACAAGATATACTAGTATTATCTGACAATTTCACCCCTAAATAGAGCAATTGTAGTGTTTTCAGTCAAATTTTTTTTTAAAGCAACTCTTCTTTTAGTATTTATCGTTATTTTTGCTACCTTTGCATTGTATTTAACGTTACGAAATGAGTTACCAGATATTAATTCGCTTAAAGATGTGCAATGGCAAGCCCCGATGCAAATCTATAGTAATGATGGTTTGTTGATTTCACAGTTTGGTGAAAAAAAACGTATTCCGTTAACGTTTGATGAAATTCCTCAATCACTAATAGATGCACTGTTAGCAACAGAAGATGATCGTTTTTACTTCCACTTTGGTGTTGACCCCATTGGTATGGCGAGAGCCGTATTAGGACAAATCACCGGTAATAGTAGTGGCGGTGGTAGTACTATTACCATGCAAGTTGCCCGTAACTTTTTTCTCACACGAGAACAAACTTACATCAGAAAAATTAGAGAAATATTTTTATCTTTTCATATTGAAAGTTTGTTATCTAAAGACGAAATTTTAACCTTATATATTAATAAAATTCCCTTAGGACACCGATCTTTTGGTTTTGGTGCCGCCGCCCAAGTGTATTATGGCAAAGAACTTAATCAGCTTAATTTAGCGCAAATAGCCGTATTGGCTGGCTTACCCAAAGCCCCTTCGACTTACAATCCGATTAGTCGCCCTGATCGCGCTACAATTCGCCGCACCACAGTGTTACAACGTATGTTAATAACGGGTTATATAAACGAGCAAGAATACCAACAAGCAAAAACAGCGCCCATCACAGGTAAACGCCATGGTGCCAAAATTGAACTAGATGCGCCTTATGTCGCAGAAATGGCGCATCAAAAAATGTTGGCGCGTTATGGTAAAGAACAGTCTTACACCAGTGGTTACAAGGTATTTACCACGGTAACAAATAAGTTACAGCAAGCCGCACATTCAGCAGTAACCACTAATTTATTACGTTATGATCAACGTCATGGTTACCGTGGCGCCACTCTTTCTTTACGCCCGAAATTAGACGAAGCAATAGGGAACAATGAAAGTGCAACGACAAGTGATGATGTTGATGAGCCATTACTAGAATCAAGTCACCTCACCGATGATGAAATATCAGCAGCGCTTGCTAAGGTTCACTATTATCAAATGTTGGCGCCGGCAGTAGTCACTCAAGTTAATGAAAAATCGGTTGGTATTACCTTGAGAAATAACAAAAAAGCGTTTATTACATGGGCAGGTATGGCTTGGGCTCGCCCTTATATCAATGATCAAAAACAAGGTACGCCACCCAAAACCGCGAGCGATATCTTTAACTACGGTGATGTAATTTTAGTCAATAAAATATCTGACGATGAGTATCGACTAAGTCAACTACCCCGAGCAAGTGCAGCAATTATTTCTATTTCACCCAATAATGGCGCAATAAAAGCAGCAGTTGGCGGTTTTAGTTACAAACAAAGTCAATTTAATCGTGTCACTCAAGCAAAACGTCAAGTGGGTTCAAATATTAAACCTTTCATTTATTCTGCTGCATTAGAGAAAGGCTTTACCCTAGCGTCTCTAATCGATGATGCTCCTATTAATCAATGGGATAAAAGTACCGGCGTGGTTTGGCGGCCGAAGAACTCTCCTGAAGTTTATGTCGGTCCCATGAGAATGCATTTAGCGTTGGCGCAGTCAAAAAACGTTATTGCGGTAAGATTATTAAAAAGTATAGGCGTAGATTATACGGTTGATTATTTATCCAATTTTGGCTTTGCGCCGGATGAATTGCCGCGCAACGAATCTCTTGCTTTAGGGTCAGCCTCGTTAACTCCGCTTGAAGTGGTTACTGGCTTTGCTACTTTTGCTAATGGTGGTTTTTTAATCGAGCCATATATCATTGAACGTATTGAAAATGCAGATGGCGAGATACTTTATCAAGCAGAGCCGGTACTTGCTTGTGCTCCTTGTGAAATTCACAACACTAACCTCACAGACACTGAGCTTAGTGCCGAATTAGCGCCGTCAACTAACCCAGCAGACTTCACTGAAATGTCGACAGTAACATCCGCACCCAGAGTTATCTCCGAGCAAAATGCCTTTTTGATCACCCAAGCATTAAATAGTGCTATTTGGGGGGCAGACTACTCAACTGAAAATGCTTGGCAAGGCACCGGTTGGCGAGCAAAAACATTAAAACGTCGAGACATTGCTGGTAAAACCGGTACTACCAATGAAGCAAAAGATGCTTGGTTTTCAGGTTATTCTCGCCATTTAGCGACTACCTCATGGATTGGTTTTGATGATCCTAGTCGTAACTTAGGACAGTCGGTTTACAATAATAATTTAGGTAAAAACCAAATTACGGGTAAAGAGTTTGGCGCAAAGTCAGCACAACCTGCGTGGATAAACTTTATGAAAATAGCCCTAGCTGATTTACCCATTGAACCGTTTGAGCCACCGGCTGATATTGTCTCTGTGCGTGTTGACAAAACAACCGGTAAGTTAAGCTCAAAAAGTAATTTATTTGAATATTTTATTTTAGGCACAGCACCCACAGAATATGTCAGTCAGGACAATAGTGCCGACATATTTCAAGGTGATGATGAGATTAAAAACGAAGATGAGTTGTTTTAAGTTAGTAAGGACTTAAGTAGTAACAGTCCTTGTTTAATTTTTTCTTCACTTTGCCCAGCAAACCCCAAACGAATAAACTTATTCTCATCATTTTGAGGACTTAAATGAAAGGCACTTTCGGCAAGCAAAAAGATGCCTTTGTTTTTTGCTAAAACAGATATTTCTTCCGCCTTTTTACCAACATCAATCCATAATGCCATGCCGCCTTTAGGAATAGTAAACTTAATACTAAGTCCTTCCTCAACAAAAGAATTAAGCATATCTACCATGCACTTTCTCCGCTTTTGATACCTGCGTGTAGATTTGCGTATATGCCGTTCAAAGCCACCATCTTTCATCCACCTTGCTACCGCATCTTGTATTAATACATTAGCTTTGTGATTCATTTGCGTTCGATAATTTATAATATAGGGTGCCAATGTTTTCTCAACCGCAATAATTCCAAGGCGAATACCCGGAAACATAATTTTAGAAAAGCTAGATAAATAGATGACTAAACCGGCAGGATCATTAGCTGCCATTGGCGGTAGTGGCTGGCTATTGTAGTGAAA
>JAESPR010000093.1 GCA_016765685.1 Colwellia sp.
ATGGGCTTGTTGATACTTTGGTAATAAATTTGTTCTATAAGGCTCTGCTACTACATCGGTTAGTACTGAAAAAGCTTGGGCTTTGTCTTGCCGATGACAAGCATCAACAAAAGTTGCTAAATTTTGACCGTAGCTGATCACATCGCTGCGGCTATAATTTGTTGGCAATACCTCTCGTGCGGCTTTGGTTGATACTTCAATACCGGGATAAGCCATCACATAGTAACAGTCATTAAAGCCGGGCAAAACTCGGCTAATCACTTCTTCATCAGGCACCATTAATTGCAAACCGCCTAAATAACAAGGGGCAACATTATCGTAATGTAAACTACCGCTTATTTGAGCTTCCATTTGCCCGGTCATTTTCAACAAGGTTTTTTTATCAAAGCTGAAATCTTGATTTTTGGCATAAAAAGCATTTAAACCGGCAAGTGCCGCAACTACCGAACAAGCACTAGAGCCTAAACCACTGCCAACTGGCATCTTTTTATCAAGGGTCATTTGCACTTTTATCGGTGTTTGAGCTTGAACAATCAACGCTTGATTGAATAACTGCAAACATGACCAAACTATATTATCTTCTTTGGCTTTAGGTAATTTGTCGGCAAAAGCACCAATAACAATTAAGCTGTCTTGAACAGCACTTTCAACGGTTTTCTCAACGGCTCTTTCTACTGTGACAACATCCCCTAGCAAGGTGCCATCAATGGGTTTAACCGCTAAACCTAAAACATCAAAACCAACACTGACATTACCAATAGAGGCTGGCGCAAATACAGATACTTTTTCTAATAAAGAAGCAGAAATTGCCATTAGTGTTGTTGCTCCCAAGCAAGCGTTCTTAAAATATCTCCAAAAACGCCAGCCGCAGTTACAGCAGCACCTGCACCATAACCACGTAAAACAAAAGGTAATGGTTGGTAATAACGACTATGAATAGCTAAAGCGTTTTCGCCATCTTTAACACTATAAAGTGGATGGCTCGCATCAACGGCTTCAATAGAAACTTGGCATTTACCCTCAACTATATTGCCAACATAACGTAATACTTTTCCCTGTGCTTTTGCTGCTTCACAACGAGCAGATACGCTATCATCAAGCTTAACTAAATTACTCATAAACTGCTTTACATCGCCACTATCATCAAAGTCTTTCGGGAGTACTGATTCAATTTTAATATCTGACAACTCTAATTGCAGACCTGATTCACGCGCCATAATTAACAATTTACGCGCAACATCCATACCGCTTAAATCATCACGCGGATCAGGCTCAGTAAAACCATTTTCTTTGGCGATAGCGGTAGCTTTTGATAACGACATTCCTTCATCAAGCTTACCAAAAATGTATGAAAGTGAACCGGAAAGAACACCTTCAAAACGCTGTAATTGGTCACCCGCTTTAATCAGATTTTGTAAAGTATCAATGACTGGCAAACCAGCACCAACGGTTGTTTCATACAAGAAACGTCGATTGGTTTTTTGTGCGGTAGTACGCAATTCTTGGTAATACTGCCACGAATCGGTATTAGCTTTTTTGTTGGGCGTAACCACATGAAAACCTTCAGCTAGATAGTCAACATAACTCATTGCTAACGCTTCACTTGAAGTGGAGTCAACCAAGACTGGATTAATTAAATGATTGTCACTAACAAAAGCTTTAATGTTTTGTGCGTTAACTGCCACGGCTTGATTGTTATCTGCGCCTTGTGCCATCACAGCTTGCCAGTTATCTAAATCAATACCTTCATTATCAAAAACCATGCCTTTAGAGTTGGCAATTCCGTAGACTTTCAAGGCAATATTTTGCTCTTTCAAACTGCTTTGTTGACGAGAAATTTGCGCAATCAATTCACTACCAACAACACCACAGCCCACGATAAACAAGTCAATAGCAGGTTTGTGTGAAAAGAAATTTTGATGACTAACTTTCATCGCTGCGGTGCATTTTCTTTGTTCGATAACCACTGAAATACTACGTTCAGAAGAATCTTGAGCAATGGCAATCACATTCACCCGAGCTTGTTCTAACGAGCTAAAGAATTTTGCCGCCACACCACGTTGATGATGCATGCCATCTCCGACTAGGGAGACAATTGATAATTCACCTTTTAGTGCAATTGGTTCAAGTAAACTGTTAAGTAACTCCAGTTCAAACTCTTCTTTTAGACTTTGCTCCGCTTGTAGGGCATCCGCTGAATAAATACAAAAACTAATACAGTATTCACTTGATGATTGACTAATTAATACCAACGAAATATTCTCGCGACTCATGGTAGCAAACACTCGACTTGCCATGCCAACCATGCCTTTCATACCGGGTCCAGAAACATTAACCATGGTTAGATCATCTAAGTTTGATATCGCTTTAACGCGTTTTTGTTGATCGTTTTCATTAGAAATTAATGTACCCGGTGCCGCTGGATTGCTCGTATTTTTGATCAAACAAGGAATGTGATATTGGGCGATTGGACCAATTGTTTTGGGGTGTAAAACACTCGCTCCAAAATAAGATAACTCCATGGCTTCTTGATAAGACAAATAATCAAGTAACTTGGCTTCTTTGATCATCCTTGGATCAGCATTGTAAACACCGTCAACATCGGTCCAAATTTCACAACACTCCGCTTCCATACAAACCGCTAGCACCGCCGCTGAATAATCAGAGCCATTTCGCCCTAAAGTCGTTATCAGCCCTTCGTTACCATTTTTACTTACACTCATACCAATAAAACCAGGCATTAATGAGATTTGATTGAGCTGTTCATATTCGACTGAAAATTTATCTTTAGATAACACTAAATCAGCAACCGCATTTAATGACGAGTCGTTGGTGAAGAGGAATTTTTCTGGTGATAATAAGGAAACTTGTAAACCTGATGATTGTAAAACCGAATCAAGTATAGCGACACTTAACCGTTCACCAGTGCTGATAATACGTGCGCGAATATGAGCTGGACAGTAAGAGAGCATATTCGCTCCTTGCATATAACGCTCTAGTTGCTGCTCATAGTTTGTTAACGCTTGCTCGCAATGCTGGGAATTAAATTCAGGTAAACTTGCCGATAAATCACCAATAATGGTAGTAATTGCACGTTTAAAATGTCCTAAATCGGTAACTATTTTTGCTTCATCACTAATATTTTCAGCCATCGCTACTAGGTGATTGGTCACCCCTTGCGGCGCTGAAACGACCACAGCAACTTTTGATGATTGGCTTTTATCTTTGATGATGTCAGCAACTTGACGAAATCGCTCAGCTGAAGCCAAAGATGAACCACCAAATTTAAGTACACGCATTGTTTTTTCCTTTTATAATACTTTTAGAATTTCAACAAGTGCTCACTCTTTGCCATCCATGGCACCGCGAGCTACCGTTCATCCTGAACAAAAAAACCCGTAACCTTTTCAGGTCACGGGCTTTGATAAAATTATATTTTTTACACGTTAGCCAGCGACCGCCATCCCTATGAGGGTGGTGGTAGTAATAATAGTAATAATGTTAATGTGGCTAGTAGTCATATTCATAGCAGATAAATTGCCTGAATTATGCTTTAGTGTCAACCTTTATTGGCACGATTGAAACAGAATAAAAAGTTATAGGGTATGCATAATATCTAACCTAAACTGTTTATCTTAAATTTCTCAAATAAAAGTAGGCACTATTAATTTTAATTAATCAAAATACGGCAATTAACTGCCTACAAGTATATAAACACTGGCAACAGAAAGCAGGGTAGAGACAATATAAATAAATGTCATTTTCAAGCTATAAGTACTTATTCTCATCATAATCTCCTTTGGCTTTTGGAAAAACAGCATCTAAATACGTCAATTATTTGAATTTTCCGATGATTTTCGATAGTTTTTAATTGCTTTTCAGCTTTTTAATAATTAAGTAAGCTAGTTTCGTGCCATTAATTAAGTTTAATGTTAACCAAAGCTTAACGGTTTAGTTTCTATAAAGAGTTAATCAATTGTAGAGTTTTGTAACTGAGGGAGCTTATGGTGCGCTAGGTTGTTGCCATTGTAATGCCGCTTGATGGGTTTTTATCCACTGCTTAGCTATCTCATAGTCAGGGTAATGTTTAGCAACCAACTGCCAAAAGTCAGTTGAATGGTTGAGATAACGTAGGTGGCACAGTTCATGAACAATGACATAATTAATAACCGTTATGGGTAACATCATTAATAAATAATTAAAGTTCAATTCTCCTCGATTATTACAACTACCCCATCTAGCACGATACTGCCTTATTTTGATTGATGTCGGTACTAGCTGGGTTATCTGAGAATACTGCTCAACATTGGGTAAGATAATGTTGATTGCTTGCTGTTTTAAATAACGTTCAATACTTTTTTTAACCGCCGCTGTCAATTGCGATTTGAGCGTAAGGTTTTTTTGCTTATAAAATGGAAAAACAATCACTAACACTTGCTGATTATTATCTAATGTTGACCGATAAATATCGTTTTTACTCACTGAACAAGTAAAAATGATGTTTAGCGTAACAAGTTGGCCAAATAAAAAAATCTTTGCGCCTTGGGTATAATCGCAACAAAGATCCACCGTTATATTTTGCGCTGTTATTTTAGCCTTTAACCAAGCCTCTTTCTTTTGAATAAAGGCACTAATAAATTGCTCATCTAAATATAAAGGTGCTCGAACAAAAACTTGCCCTTGTTTTACTTGTAAAGCAAGGGTCTTACGGCGACTGCGCAAAATTTGGTAATCAATCATGTTATTCTTTGGCTTAACCTAGCTAGCTGCACTTAACTTGGTGGCTTCTGGCTCTACTGTTTTTTCCGGTGCTTTTTTAACAGCTTTTTTTATAGGTGTTTTATTTGCCGGTTTCTTCGCAAGCAAGGCGATCAACACCTTCTCTCGATGTTGGGCTAAATAAATACTTAGTTCTTCACTGACACTGTCACTGAGTTTTAGTGGTGATTGTGCAAATACCTCGGCTAAGTTATCAGCCATATCCAACATTTTGTCATATTCATCTGCTGATTTCTTATCCATAAATGTCTTTGCCTCCACCCCGTGTCTAATGACGACGAATCGACTTTCAACTGCCATTATTATTCCTTAGTCATGTTAAAAGAAAGCTAAATTAAAAAATTCACATTTTACTCTGATATTAAGCTGGTTACGTTATTTCCCACTCAGCGAGCATTAAATCAAATTAATGATATAACAAGCAGACCATATCATAACAAACAGTAGACTGTATATAAAAACAGTTGTTTTGTTGTTTTATGTCAAAACTTCCCATGCCATCAGTCATTTCATCTTGCGTTAACGTACCATTACCGGTTTTTTCGTATGTCTAATGATGTGTAAATGTAAAGGTTTAGCAATATTGAATTGTCTATATTTTGAACAACAAATAAACAATCAATTACTTAGCTAAAACTTTATCGTTAAAACGCGCTTTTTTAGTTACATCCACTGTATAAACGTTAACAACTTTTTACTGAAAATAGCACACTATATATATGAGCGAGGCAAGAGTGTTTCGCAATTCAATCCTATGGAGAATACCATGACAAAACTTAAAATTACACTAATCGCTTTAGCTACCGCTGTACCTGTACTTGCCTTTAGCTTACCTAGCCAAGCGTCAATGAGCCCTTACATGAGAACGGCACTAGTTGATGTTTGCAAAGCCGCTATGAGTAATAGCCTGTATAAATTTAATAGCACATCTAAATCATATAACCTAAAAGATAAAACCATCGCTTTAAAAGTGATGTGTAATGGCAGCGACATTATCAGTTTTGCCGAAAGTCATGGTGCTGAAAGAACTGCGTCAAAATTACAAAGAAGCATCGGTAATGTCAGTATTATTGATACGGTAGCAATAACAAAACTCAATGTCACTTTCACTGAGTAGCCATTCAGTGAATAGCTTTTTACCGAGTGGCCTGTTACCGAGTAATAATAGTATGGCTGATTAAACAAGAGCACTTTCATTTGCAGTATAAGTGCTCAGTTTAATATTTTTTATTTTATTAGTCACCGAAAAATTTTTCGAACCAAGAACGCTGATCAACTTTCTCTTTCAAACAACTTTGTTGTTTGACAATGCCTGCAGAAATTGCCGGATAACTAATGGTTGCCTCACATTCTGACCCAACCGCATGCCCCGTTTTTTGTTCAAATAAAGTCATCATCACAGCGTCAGGTTTGTTGCTGCTTTTATTTACCACACCCTGCTTTTTCATAAAATCGGAAAACAGTAATAAAGCACCACTACTACCGGTTAATCCTGTTGGTTTATTATCATCTTTGCCGAGCCAAGTAGTGACTAAGTGTTTATTATCGTAACCAATAAACCAACTATCACGTAAATCATTACTGGTGCCAGTTTTACCTGCAACTTGATGAGTTTTCAATCGCCAAGCTAGCGATTTAGCAGTACCTGTTTTGGTTACTTGCGTTAACGCATAATCTATCAAAAAGGCACCGTTAGTAGAAATAATTTGCTGACGCGTTGGCACAAATTGCCACAAGATTTCTCCTTTATTTGAAGTGATGGTATTGACCATATGAGCTTGCTCAATATAACCTTGATTTGCTAAAGATAAATACATCTGGTTAATTTGCCATGGCGACATGTTGATGGCGCCAAGCAACATCGAAGGGCGTTTAACTATATTTTCATCAAAGCCAAGTAAATGAATAGCTTCAGCGACATTGTTTAAGCCTAAAGCTATGCCTAAATTTACGGTTGGAATATTTAGCGACTGTACCAAACCATCAATAAGCGGCACTTGCTGTCGATATTTACCATCATAATTCTTAGGTTGCCATTTTTTTCCTTTTTTGCTCTCACCAAGCTCACTGGTTAATGTGATCGGTTGATCAGCAAGTAAGGTAGCAAAATTAAATTGCTCGTAACGTTCTAATGCCGCTAAATAAATAGCCGGTTTAATTAAAGACCCTACTGGACGTTTAGCGTTTATGGCTCGATTAAAACCGGCATAACCACTTTGTCTATCCCCAATTAAGGCTCTTACTTCAGCGCTAGCAATATCAGTTACTATCATCGCGACTTGTAACTTTTTCTGCTGATATTTTTGCTCTAATTGAGCCAGTTGATCAGTAACGGTGTCTTCAAGTCGTTGTTGAGCAAGGTGAGAGAAACCAGTAAAAACTCGAATCCCTTTTTTCTGCTGATATGAAGTTAAATACTGATTTAATTCTTGTTTAACTAATTGCATATATGCCGGATATGGTTGCGCGTTAAAACGTCTGTTTTTTCGAATCGATAATGGCGAATCAACTGCTTGCTCAAATGCTGCCACTGAAAGCAGGTTTTGCTCAAACATCAAACGTAGCACTAGATCTCGACGCTGCTTAGCTCGGTTCGAATGACGCCAAGGATCGTAATAACTTGGACCCTTTACTTGCGCAACTAACAAGGCAATTTGAGCATTATTTATTTCTGCGATCGTTTTACCAAAATAAAATTTGGCCGCTAAACCAAAACCATAGATACCATTGGCATAATGTTGCCCCAAATAAACTTCATTGACATAAGCTTCAAGCAGTTGGTCCTTGCTGTAGCGCACTTCAATAATAAGTGCCATCATTGCTTCTTTTATTTTGCGAGTAAGGGTTCGATCGCGTGTTAAAAACATATTTTTAACTAACTGCTGAGTAAGTGTACTTCCGCCTTGTACGGTGCGACCTGCCCTTATGTTATTAACTAACGCCCGTAAAATAGCTAAGGGTGAAATACCTTGGTGGTGGTAAAAACCTCGATCTTCAATTAACAATAAAGTGTCTAATAATTGTGTCGGGATATTTTCTAATGCGATTAAAACGCGATCTTCTTTGTTATCAGGCACTAACCTCGCCAATAATATCGGCTCTAATTGCAGCGCTGATACTGGCATATCATCACGAAAAAGATGCGTTATTTTGCCTTTAGCGCTATTTATGGTCAACTTAATAGCAGCAGTTGAGCTAATGCTATTCCTCGGTGGAAAGTCAAAAGTGCGGCGGTAGATAATCATCTGGTTAGTAGATTGCGCATACTGCCCTGGCTCAAAGACCGTATTCACTTTTTGATAATCATTTATTTGTAATGATTGTGCTAAATGCGCCAAATTTACGGTTTGATCTATTCTCAGGTTTTCTATTTGCCCATAAACTTGTGCTGGCACTTGCCAGCGTTGACCTTCAAAAGTTTTTTGCACTTTCGCATCAAGATAGATGGTAAAAATTGCTAAGGTAAATATAAGCGTTAGCACAAGTTTTGCTGTGGTGACAATAATTCGGCGTGGCCATGATAGAGCTACTTTTTGTTGAACTGTTTTATGATTTTTTTTCTTGAGAGACATCAATTATTACCGTGCTAATGTTGATTTTTTAGATGACGTTTAGTTTTATTCGTTGGCTGAGCGTTAGCAGGATCATCCGGCCAAAAATGTTTCGGATACTGGGCTTTCATTTCCTTTTGTACCGCTTTATAACTGCCCGACCAGAATTTCACCAAGTCTTGTGTTACTTGAATGGGTCGTTTCGCAGGCGAAAGTAATTCTAACAATAAGGGCGTGCCTTGCTGTTCGTTAATAATACCAAGCATACCACCAACAGTTGGGGTTTGTGTCGTGCCATATAACTCTTGCATAGGCAATGAAACTTTGGGTGATTTTTCGTGCCCATAAGTAATAGGACAATGCCGCCCAGTAGGACCAATATAAACACTTGGCGCTGCCTGTTTTAATATTTGCTGCTGTTGATAATCAAGTTGTGACAATAACATCACTGATAAATCGAGTTTAGCGAGCTTGGCCATTGATTTTATTTCGCCAACAAAAGGGCTAAACCAAGTAGTTAAATTAAGCAACAACGCCTCATCATTCACCCTAGGAAGGTTATATCGAGGACAATAGACCGTTAACCATTGCCAACGAGCTTTCAAAGCAAGATCTTTTGTTTGCCAATTAAGAAAACCAAGACCTTTGTTAGTGATGACATCACCCCACATTTTTGCGATTTTGTCTGACGTTAACGGCTTTTTACTGACCCTTTCTTGCAATATCAGCGTAGCTAACTTTGTGCGTTCACGAGTAATTATTTTACCGCTGGCCTCATCAAACACAGCGACCTCTTGCTGAGTTATGTGCTCTGAAAAAACAGTTTTGATCTGCGAAAAATCAATACTTGCCGCTAAGCGAACACGTAATACTGCTTTTGATTGTAATAAATCAGCAATGACCAAAAAGGTTTCACTGGCAAGCGCATCTTGCTCATCAAGACTCACTCCTTTACCGTTGGCGCAAACGAAATCACCTAATTTTCCCCGAGCTTTTGCCACTCTTTCAGGATAAGCATAAGACAGTAACAAGCCAATACATTCCAACGGAAGGCTACTAGCCACTAAATTTTCTACCTTACTGAGTTGCAAACGTTTAGCTAAGTTTTTAATTTGTTTGACTAGGTTAGCTAAAACACCATAGGGTTTGTACCACTGCAATATTAACTGACTAACTCGCTGGGTAATATCACAATCAAACCGGCTTTGCTGGACAGGCATTATATCCCGCTCTTCTAATAAGGCCGCTAAAATACAAGCCAAGAAAGTCAATTTATTATCTTGTGGTTTATTTTTAAGGTTTACTGTTGAAAGAATCATGTGGGCAAATCGTGGATGGCAAGCAAACGTCGCCACTTGCTTACCGTGTTGAGTAAGCTTGTTGCGACCATCAACAATGCTTAAACTAAATAGTTCTCGCCAAGCCTGTTGCTCTTTATTCTTTGCCGGTAACTCTAACAAGGGCAAATCAGCTAGTGTACTCACGCCCCAACGTGCCGCTTCAATTAAACTCGGCAATAAATCGGCTTGTGCTATATCATTAATACTATGCTCTGGACGGCGTTCAAATTCATCTTTAGCATACAAACGAATGCACTTTCCTGGCATTAACCGCCCGGCTCGCCCGGCTCTTTGAACCGCCGAGGCTTTTGCTATTTGTTTTTGCATTAATTTATTCATCAAACTAGCGCTGTCGTAACTGGCAACTTTTTCTAAACCGCAATCAATAACTAAGTTCACTCCTTCAATAGTTAATGAGGTTTCAGCAATGTTGGTTGCTAATACTAATTTTCGGTTACCTGACTCGCAAGGTTTAATTGCCTGTTGCTGCTGTTTTAGGGTTAACTCACCAAACAAGGGGCAAAGTAACACATCATTCGCAAGTTGATTTTCTAGTGCTTGAGCTATGTATCGAATATCAGCAACACCGGGTAAAAAAACTAAAATAGACCCCTGATGCACTCGGATCTGCTGCTTAATGGTATTTAAAGCATGCTCTCGCCAACGCTGACTATTAACGGGTGTGTTATAAATAATATCTACCGGATAACAACGTCCTTCACTACTAAGCACTTTCGCTTCAGGCAAAGCTTGTGTTAAATTTTCCACATCTAACGTTGCCGACATTAATAAAATTTTTAAATCATCACGCAAACTTTGTTGAACATCTCGGGTTAAGGCAAACGCTAAGTCGCCATGTAAACTACGTTCGTGAAATTCATCAAACACCACTAACGCACAATTGCTCAGTTCAACATCGTGTTGAATAATTTGCGTTAAGATTCCTTCAGTGATCACTTCTAACCGAGTGTTTTTTGATATCTTCGTTTCATTTCGAAGGCGGTAACCGACTGTATCACCAACGTTTTCGTCAAGCTGACTTGCTAAGTAACTCGCTATATTTTTAACGGCTAAACGGCGAGGTTGTAATAAATATATTTTTTTCTGAGCAAACTGCTCTAATTTAAGCAGCCATAACGGTAAACACGTTGATTTGCCTGCTCCCGGAGGTGCTGACAAAATAACAGTGTTGTGCTTAGACAAGGTTTGACAAAATTGTGTTTTAATCGCCTCAATAGGCAAGTAAGTAGACGTTAACATAGGTTATAAAGGTAGAGATAAATAAACAACTTTCATAATAACAATTTTATTCCCTAAACCCAAAACCTAACTAGACTTGGATTTGTATTTGTATTAAACAATGTATGAAATAAGCACTAGGTGACTTCATAAGAATACTCTATTATACCCGTTGATATAATCTATTTTTTTAGTTGGTGTAATAAGCGAAATAACAGAAATGACAAAAACTATCGACAATAATGGGTTACAACTTACCACCTTAGCCGGCGGTTGCTTTTGGTGTATCGAGGGTGCCTTTACTCAAGTACAAGGGATTCACTCAGCAATTTCTGGTTACATGGGCGGACATACTGACAACCCCAGTTATGAAGAAATTTGTACCGGTAAAAGTGGTCACGCTGAAGTAGTGCAATTAAATTTTGATGCCGCAATAATCAGTTACCAAGAAGTACTGGAAATATTTTTTACTTTACACGATCCGACGCAACTTAACCGCCAAGGTAATGATATTGGTAGCCAATACCGCTCAGCTATTTTTTGTCACGATGAAGAACAACAACATATAGCAAAAAAGATAATCAAAGAAATGATAGCTGCCAAGATGTTTGAGCAAGACATAGTGACGCAAGTATGCCCTATTGAGGTTTTTTATTCCGGTGAAAAATACCATCAAAATTATGTTAATAACAATCCAGAAAGTCAATATTGTCAGGCGGTGGTATCACCAAAATTGGCTAAATTTAGAAAAACATTTATTGATAAGCTAAAATAACATTCAAACTATTACTACTGGTGCAATCGCTTTTATATAAAGTTTGCAATAATGCGTTAACAAAAATATGATAATTACTATTCTATAATGGGTCATCCTCACTTGAACTTATGCAACATACTGAACTAGTTGAAAAAACAACGGACGATTTGACTACACAAACCTTAACAGATAAACATTGTGAAAACTGCCAGCAACCACTGATCGGCGCTTTTTGCAGCCGGTGTGGTCAAGAAGATAAATCAACTTTAAAATATTTTTGGTCGGTAATTCTGCATTTACTTGATGATGTTTTTAGTTTCGATTCTCGCGCAAGCCGTACTATATGGCCGTTAATCGCTCGCCCTGGTTTCTTAACCAATGAATATTTTGTCGGTAAAAGGGTACATTATGTGCCGCCATTACGTTTGTATCTATTTATCAGTATTATTTTCTTTATTAGTTTGCAATTTTTTATTGATACTGATGATAAAGTCGCTCTAAAGACTGATGTTAATCAAGTTATGGTCACGCAAGTGCAAGATCATCTTAAAACACTTATAGATAAACAAGTATTATTAGAACAAAACACTCCTAAAAATATGGCTAAATTAGCCATTTTGCAAGAAAACATATTAAGATTTACCCTCTATTTAGGCGACTTAAATAGCGACTTAAGTAAAACACAAAATAGAATAGCAATAGAGATAACAAAAGAGTTGATTGAACTTGAACTAGAGCAAGTTTCTTATACAGAGCCATTAAGCGGTTACAAAAAACAAGCTATTGATCTTTTATTAAGCAAAAGGTTAGAAATAGTAAATGATCCCGAGATTGCTAATAGAGAGAAAGTTCTGAGTTTAGGTAATAATGCTGATGGTTCATTATCTTTTGATTTTCTGTCCGGTGAAAACAATAAAAAAATAAATGCTTATAGCGAACTACTTGCTAATAAAGCTGAAAAAGCTTTTGACTCCGATACTCGCCCCTTAACTCAGCAAGTGATCAGTAAACTGCCACAGTTAATGTTTCTATTATTGCCGATATTTGCCCTATTATTGAAAGTTATGTTTATTTTTTCTAAACGGCTTTATATGGAACATTTAACGGTGGCACTGCATAGTCATAGTTTTATTTTTTTCACTATCTTACTGATGTTATTAACCGATGAACTTTATGAAATGAGTGAAGTTTCATCGCCTATTGTCGCCAGCACTATGGCGTTTATCATCAAAGCACTGACACTTTGGCTGCCTATTTATTTGTTTATTATGCAAAAACGCGTCTATAAACAAGGCTATTTTATCACTGTGGTAAAATATTCAATAATCGCCACTATTTACAGTATATTAATAGCCGTAACAGGGCTTATTGCTTTGATATGGGGTTTAACAGAGATTTAATGATACAAAACCTAACCAAGGTAACAGAAATAAGCGCCATTAATTGACATTATTTACTGCTACGGTGTTAAAAGTAAAGTTACTTAAAACGCATCGACAAATCAATCGCTTGCACATGTTTAGTCAGTGCGCCGCTAGAAATAAAATCAACGCCGGCTTTAGCATATTTTTGCAGTATTTCTATGGTCATGTTGCCCGAGACTTCGAGTTTAGCTTTGCCTCGTGTTGCCGTTACCGCATGCTCAATCATGGCGGGAGTAAAATTATCTAACATAATAATATCTGCACCCGCCGTTAAAGCTTGTTGCAACTCATCCATTGACTCTACTTCAACCTCTACAGTTTTATCGCTATGATTTTTCTTTGCCCTAGCAACCGCTTGCGCGATCCCCCCGCAAGCAGCAATATGATTTTCTTTAATTAAAAAGGCGTCAAACAGTCCAATTCGGTGATTAACACCGCCACCACAAAGCACCGCATACTTTTGTGCGCTACGTAATCCCGGCAAGGTTTTACGAGTATCTAATAATTTAGTATTTGAGCCTGATAATTCTTTCACATACCGGCTTGTTAGTGTTGCCGTACCCGATAAAGTTTGCAAAAAGTTCAATGCAGTGCGCTCACCTGTAAGTAATGTGCGAGCATTGCCATCAAGCTCAAACAAGGTAGTGTTGGCTTTAACCATTTCACCATCATTTACAAACCACGTGATTTGGGTAGAAGAGATTTTAGTTCCAAGTGATTTGGCCAAGTCATGTTGCGCTTTATCTAACTGAGAAAACACTTCATTAACCCAAGCCACACCACAGACAATACAGTCTTCACGAGTAATTACCGTCGCAACCGCTTGCTCATTTTCAGGAATTAACATCGCGGTAATATCTTGCTCTGCACTAAGCATATCATCACCAAAAACACCCAAATCTTCTTTAAGCG
>JAESPR010000094.1 GCA_016765685.1 Colwellia sp.
GGCGCGTAATCTTTAATTTGCTCAGGTTTTAATAGCTGATTTAAAAATTGTTCTAAAGTATCTCTATTCATTATTTTCGATATTTGTCTAAAAGTAATAAAAATATGATACTTGATAATTAAAATATTTTCATGAGTATATGTAAGACAGCCTGGAAAGTCCGATGAAAGAAAATAGTTATAGTAGTTTTTCACTATTCAAACGTCTTATGATAGTGAACGCTAAAACTTTTTATGGAATATTACAATCAAAGACCTTATTAAGGTATTGTTCTTTATGCTTTTCATTATGTATTTTGGGGGGAGCTTTATGTTCTAATGTGCCCCTAAAATTAAAACCTTACGGAAGTTATTGTGAATTTTAAAAATAAGCTACCTCAAGATAGTAATAAAGAGAGCTCTGCTGAAAGTATTTTAACTGCATTTATACGTTACAAAGCTTCCTTAAAGTATTTTATTTCGGGTTATGTCATTAATCCTCAAGATGTCGATGATGTTTGCCAAGAAACGTTCTTACGAACATACAAGTCTTCTATAGAAAATGAAGTACAAAAACCTAAGTCATTTATGTTTAGGGTGGCAAAAAACTTAATCTTCTCTGATTTAAGACGTGCTTCCACACAATTAAATGAATATGTTGAAGATATTGATATTGTCGATTCAACAATAGAACTTGATAATTTAGAAAACAATGCCTTAGCGCAAGAAAAATTAGCCATTATGTGTGAAGCTATAGCAGGCTTGCCCAATAAATGCCGACAAGCAGTAGTCATGCGAAAAGTATATGGACTTGCCACTAAAGATATAGCTAAACGAATGAATATAAGTACAATTACAGTTAGCAATTATATAACCCGAGGAATGTGCGCTTATAACGATGCCGTTACTCAATACAATAATGAAAACTCTCATGAAAAGAAGAAGAATGTACCTATTGAAAATAGAGGGACATTATGAATAGTAACGTACAAGGTTTTACAAATAAAACTATTATTAACCAAGAAGCGGCTGAATGGCTTTTGCTACTTGAAGATACGACAACGCTTTCTAATGACCAGATAGCTGAGCTTAATGCTTGGGTATCAACTAGTGAGATTCATCGTGAATGCCTCGAATCTATGGCTAAATCATGGGAAGAAATGAATTTGCTGTCTGCCGTAATGCGACCTCAAGAAATGCAAAAGCCATCATGGCTTTCGGTGATACTAAGCAACTTGCTTATTCCTGCTCTTGCACTATTGCATTTACTTTCTGCCAATATTAAAGAGAGTAAATATACATTTTTACCTGTAGTTGCCACTTCATTACTATTATGTGTATTAATTGGAGGAGGAATATTTATTACACAACCCGTGAATGAAACCCAAGGGTTAGTCTTTACCACTAAAATGGGAGAAACTCTGAATCATACTATGTCAGACGGCTCTACTTTATGGTTAAACAGTAATACCAAAATCCAAGTGAATTATAGCGATGCTTTTCGTCGAATAAAGCTACTTGAAGGAGAAGCCCATTTTGAAGTAACAAAAGACGCGACACGACCCTTTGAAGTTTATGCTGGTGATAGGCTAGTTAGAGCTATCGGCACAGCATTCTCAGTGCATAAACTAAAAAACAGTATTGAAGTACTTGTCACGGAAGGAACGGTTGAATTAGCCATTGTTGATAATAGTTTACTGGTTATTCCCGATGATTATGACCGCATTAAAATTACCGACACTTCAGCGTTAACACAGCAGGAAGATACGAAAGATAATGCTATCGTTAATCCTGCCAAGGTAATGAAAATATTAGGAAAATTGACAGCAGGGCAACGCACTGTCATTCCTATTGATGATGATGAACTAAGCGATGTTATTGAAGTTGATACGAGCGAGGTGACACGCTTTCTTTCTTGGAAGGAAGGGAAATTAGTTTTTGCTGGAGAGTCGTTGGAAGAAGTTGTTAAAGAAGTTACTCGTCATACTCAAATAAAAATTGATGTTATTGACCCACAACTAAAATCTATGCGTATTGGCGGTCAATTTCAAATAGGCGAAACTGACACATTATTCTATGTATTGGAATCTGGTTTTGGTATTAGCGTGAAGAAATTGAATGATCATCATGTTCAGTTACGCGTAAAAGAAAATTAAATTCTGCTTATGGATAGTAGATTTTCATTTCTCATGCGTCTTATTAAAGGACAGGTTAATAAGACGCTTATAGTTATTAGTTTATTGAGCTTTTTTTTGTTAGCACACAATGTAACAGCAAAAGAAATCACTAAGATAAACAGGAAATATGAATTCAATATTCCCGTTCAATCGTTAAGTGAATCACTTAATAAATTATCAGATACCGCTAAGATATCATTTCTATTCCCTTATGACCTCGTTGAAAATAAAGTAGGAAAATCCGTTCAAGGTAAGTATAGCGTTCAACAAGCGCTGACTATGTTGTTGAAAAACAGCAACCTTGCAGGGGAACTATCGGGTAAAAGAGCTTTTTTAATAAAGCCTTTAACAACTAATAAAAATTACAATGATAAACTAGGGAAAGATCAAATGAAGTCTCAAAAAACATTCCTTGCAACAATTTTCACATTACTTTTTTCTTCTACGGTTAGTGCAGAAGAAACGGCACCAATAAAGAAGGTAAATAACAACGAAGAAATTGAACGAATTGAAGTCACTGGCTCGCATATCAAACGTCTAGATATGGAAGGCCCGTCACCCGTCACTAGCCTTTCTGCAGCCGATATAACCAGAACTGGTGTCACTGATTTAATTGGCTTATTTGCTAAATTACCTATCGCAGGTCAAGGGACTTTTTCAACCCAAGCCAATAGTAGTGATGATACTGCCAACGGTGGTTCAAGTGTTTCACTGCGTGGTTTAGGCGCTGATTCAACGCTAATTTTAGTTAATGGTCGCCGTATTTCAGTCAGCCCATTTGCTAAAGGCATTGATACCGCTTTTGTTGATATTAACAACATCCCAATTTCAGCCATTAAACGTGTTGATATTTTAAAAGATGGCGCTTCGGCAACTTATGGCTCTGACGCAATAGCAGGGGTAATTAATATTATTCTCAAGGATGATATTGACGGTGCTGAACTTACCGCTCGGATTAGCGATACCGCTGATGGCGGCGGTAGAGAAGAGAGTATCAGTCTTGTTTTTGGTAGCCACACCGATAAAGCAAGTAATACCTTTATCTTAGATTATTTTAATCGCGAAGAAGTATTATATGCTGATAGAAGTTATTCAAAAACGGCCAATCAGACCGCAAGTAGACCCAATGATCCTTATGCTACCGACTTTAGAAGTTCATCGGGTATTCCCGGCACTATCGCACTTGCGTCAGATCCAACCAATCGTATGCCCGATACTTTTGGTAATGATGTTTGTGCACCAGAAGATATTGTTGGCACCTTATGTCGTTACGATTACGCGCCACACATGAGTATGATACCGGCATCGGAGCGTTTTAGTTTTAACTACCTAGGTAAATATGAAATAAACGATAATATGCGCGCTTTTGTTGAGTTAAACGGTCAAAATGCCAAAACCACCGTCAAAGGTGCGGGCAGCCCAAGCTTTAATGAATTATTTATGGCCGGAGACAATCCAAATCACCCGATGGCAAATATGCCTGAGCATGAGTTTTATCAACAAGACTTAACTATGCGTCGCAGAATGGTCGATATTGGCAACCGTAAAAAAGAAGTTGATAGTAATTATTATCGCACCATTTTAGGTTTAAAGGGTGATATTGGTGAATGGGATTGGGAAGTTGCCTACAGTTATATTAAAAGCACTTCAGTAGAGCGTGGCGTTGACGGTTTCCCTAACTCACGCCGTGTACAAGAAGCAATAGATAATGGTTCATGGAACCCATTTGAACCTTCACAAAACAGCCAAGCGGCATTAGATTACATTGAAACAACCACTACCCGCACAGGTAAATCAACTAACCGTACTTACGATGCTAAAATTTCAGGCCCCGTAATTGAACTACCCCATGGTGATTTATTAGTCGCTTTTGGCGCTGAATATCGAGAAGAAACCATTAGCGATAATCCTGATGATCAGTTTTTACGTGGTGAAGTTTTTGGCACCGAAGCAACACAAGCCAGTGGCTCACGTGATAACACCGCTATTTTTGCTGAATTAGCTATTCCTGTGCTTGATAATTTAGAAGTACAGTTAGCTGCACGTTATGAAGA
>JAESPR010000095.1 GCA_016765685.1 Colwellia sp.
GGTAAAGCCCATGTGATTAAATCACATCACAATGTTGGCGGTTTACCCGACGATATGGAATTAGGCTTAGTTGAACCTTTACGTGAATTGTTCAAAGATGAAGTGCGTAAAATTGGTTTAGAGCTAGGTTTACCTTACGACATGCTTTATCGCCATCCTTTCCCAGGGCCGGGTTTAGGTGTACGTATATTAGGTGAAGTGAAAAAAGAATATGCTGACTTATTACGTCGTGCTGATGCTATTTTCATTGAAGAATTACATAACCACGACTTATACCAAAAAGTAAGCCAAGCCTTCACCGTATTCTTACCCGTACGCTCGGTTGGCGTAATGGGCGATGCCCGTAAATATGACTGGGTTGTGAGTCTACGTTGCGTCGAAACTATCGACTTTATGACTGCACGTTGGTCACATTTACCGTATGATTTCTTGGGGTTAGTATCGAACCGTATTATTAATGAGATTGATGGTATTTCAAGAGTTGTTTATGACATTTCAGGTAAGCCGCCCGCTACTATCGAATGGGAATAATTTAACCTCTAAAGCACTGATTGATGAAAGCCTCAACGTTGCAAAACATTGGGCTTTTTCTTTTTAATATTGAGGTGTATAAATAACGGCACGAATTTAACTAAGCAAACTCATCCTTTTATGATAAATTGAAAAGAAAAAATAAATAAGGAAATTTAGTGTCAGACCCAAATACATCATCAAGCTCTGAAACAGTCTCTGAAACAAGTAAAGAGCAAGGCATTAGCTCGCAAAAACTCAATTTAATTTTAGCCATATGCGCAATATTAATTTCAGCGGCCTCTTTTTATGCGACTTATTTACAAGCAAACGCCGCTGAAAAACAAGTTAAAGCGATGACTTTGCCGTTACTGCAATATGTTACGGGCAATGCTAGTCATAACTCTAAAGAATCAGTTGTAGCCTTTAATGTTACTAATGGTGGCGTTGGACCTGCATTAATAAAGAGTTTTAATTTTTTTTATAAAAAGAAGAAATATCAAACCTTTGAGCAATTTTTACAGGCTTGCTGTCAAAAAGAATATATGGAATATCAAGATAAAGTAGCTCAGGGAGTAACAAGAGCGGAGGGGCTTTTTGCTACACGTGGAGTAGTTAATACTATCTTACCTTCTCAAGAGAGTAATACGTTTTATCAATTGTATCTAGGTGAAAAATCAAAAGAATTTTGGCATAAACTTGATGATGAGCGCTTTAATCTTGGCATGGAAATTTGTTATTGCTCTTTGCTTGATGAATGCTATAGCACACAAGGAAAAGGTGTAGTTGAGCCAGTTGAAACTTGCCCAGTTGAAAACTAACATACCTGTTGTGGTAGATAATTATACATGCCTATGTAGATGGCTCAAGTTTACAGGTTAACTCATCTGTAGGTGAGCATTTATGCTTACTTTTGTAAGGCTAAAGCCTCACCTACAGGAAAAACATCATTTTTGTCACTGTTCCTGAGTAAAGTGCATAGCCAAGTAATTATATATTTTAGAGAGCGCCCCATATGAACTGTCAAGTTAATCAATCTTTACAACAAACCTTTGGCTTTGACTCTTTCCGTCAAGGGCAAGAGCAAACCATTAACCAATTACTTAACGGTCATTCAACTTTATCCATATTTCCCACTGGCTCAGGAAAATCCTTGTGTTATCAATTAACCGCCTTGCATTTACCACACCTAACCTTGGTGGTTTCTCCTTTATTAGCGTTAATGAAAGATCAATTGGAGTTTTTGGCGAGCAAAGGCATTGCTGCGGCGAGTATTGACTCAACCTTAAAAGGCAATCAAGCACAAGAAATTATGAGCGCCGTGCGCAGTGGTGACATTAAAATATTGATGGTCTCGGTAGAGCGTTTTAAAAATGAGCGTTTTAGGCAATTTATTCAATCAGTGTCGGTATCAATGTTGGTGGTGGATGAAGCCCATTGTATTTCGGAATGGGGTCATAACTTCAGGCCAGATTATTTAAAGTTACCTAGCTATAAAAAAGCGTTAAATATTCCTTTGACGTTATTATTAACGGCAACGGCGACCAAAAAAGTAAAACACGATATGGCTGAAAAATTTGCCATCAACGAGCATCATATTGTACAAACTGGTTTTTATCGAAGTAATTTAGACTTATCGGTAGTGCCTGTTGCTAGTGCAACGAAAAGTGCTTATTTAGCAAAACAAATACAGCAACAAACTCACTTTAACAGCGGTTGCGGCATTGTTTATGTCACCTTGCAACACAGTGCCGAGCAAGTAGCGGCGTATTTACAAAAATCTGGCATTAATGCCAGTGCTTATCATGCGGGATTTGATAGCGATACACGCAGTCAAATTCAAACGGACTTTATGGCCGGAAAAATTCAAGTGATTGTCGCCACTATTGCTTTTGGTATGGGCATCGATAAAAGTGATATTCGTTTTGTTTTTCATTACGACTTGCCTAAATCTATTGAAAACTATTCCCAAGAAATTGGCCGAGCAGGGCGCGACGGACAACTTGCCCATTGCATTACCTTAGCCAATTTAGATGGCCTTAATACCGTAGAAAATTTTGTTTATGGCGATACCCCCGAACTAAGTGGTATTGAGCATGTTATTAATAACATTCAACAAGAAACCGTGCATAGTCGTTGGGAGCTGCAATTATTACAGCTTTCAAACGGCAGTAATATCAAGCAATTACCGTTAAAAACCCTGTTAGTACAACTAGAGTTAGCCGGTGTTATTGAGCCTATGCATGCTTATTTTTCTGACTTTAGAATAAAGTTATTACAACCCATACAGCAAATATTGGCCGGCTTTAATGAGCAGCGGCAAAGTTTTCTCTCGGCAATTTTTAAAGCAACGGCATTTAAAAAAGTGTGGGGCAGTTTAAGTTTTGACAACTTATTGCAAGATAAGTCAATCGAGCGTCATCGCGTGATTACTGCATTAGAGTATCTGCAAGAGCAACAGATGATTGTACTAGAAACTAAAGGCATGACCGAAGTTTTTAAAGTAAATAGCCATGAGCTTAGCGATCCCGCTTTAGCCAAAAATTTGCATGATTATTTTGTTGATAAAGAAGAAAAAGAAATTAAGCGTATTGCCGCTTTAGTACGTTTTTTTCAGCTTGATAGCTGCTTAAGTTTCAACCTAGCCCGCTACTTTGATGATAAAAGGTTTAATGATCCCTTGTTTGAAGGTAATGCGCCCAACAAATGTGGGCATTGCAGTGTCTGTCGTGGTGAAGTTGCACAACTTAGTTATTCACAACAAACTCATTGGCCAAGTGATGAAAGCCTAGTTAACAATGCCTTAGGGCTTAAATTACATTTAGCTGAAAAAATCACTCAACCGCTGACTATAGAAAGTTATTGTCGATTTTTTGCCGGTATGACGGTGCCCTTGTTTGGTCGCAATAAGGTTAAACAATTAGCGGGTTTTGCTAGTTGTGGCAGTCAACGTTATCAAGATATTCGAGAAAAGCTTGCGCTGCTTAATTGGTAAAGCTGAAATTTCACTTACAGGGTAAAAATGTTTTGATTTGTTAATTCAGATCAAAGCGTCTATTTTTTATGATGTTATTATTTAGCTCTTATTTACCTACCCATTTGTATTTATTGAGCATAAGTTATGAAAACTTTTAAAGAATTATTGGAGTTAACCCATCAGCAAGAGCAGCCGCAGCGTTTGATATTTTTATTTGCCAAAGCAGAATCTAAAAATCCTAAAAAAAGTAAAAAGCATCAACAAGGCACTATTTCGCCAGTGATGTGTGTTGATAAACTACCCGAAGAATTAACCACCTTTACGGCGCTAAAAAAAGAAGCTGACTCAATAGAAAAAGATTGGACTTTTGTTTTTATTGCTAGCTTAAGTGGTGAAAATGGCATGACTCCAAGCCAAGATGATGCAGAGCCTTTTTTAAATAAAATGGCTAATGATGTACAAACGGGTAACAATGTTAGTCGTTATGTTATTTATGATCGCGAAGAAAACCCTATTGAGCTTGAAGCGAATAATTAAGATTTATTTATTCGAAACTCATTATTTACCGTTTGTGCTTACTTTTTATGAAGCCGAATACTACTGTAGCAGCAGTAGCACTATAGCTAGTTGTCTTCTGTTATTACTCTGTTATGCTAAATTTATCAACTGATGCAATTTTTTAGCGTAATATTATTTGCCTATGCCCATGAAAACTATGTCAAGCAAGGAAGTTTATGTGTCAATAATTGGCGCGTTTATCGCCACCTTGTGTGCCTCATTTTTTAGCTTTAATATCTTACAAGCTGAAAATCACCCGATGGTTCTAGCTTCAACAGGGGCTTCGGCAATGCTGATTTTTGCTATTCCTCACAGCCCCGTTTCACAGCCTTGGCCTTTAGTTGGCGGTCATATTATTTCCGCTTTTATTGGTATTAGTTGTTATTACTTAATTCAAAACCCTATTCTAGCTTCGTCAGCAGCTATTGGAATTGCCATGCTAGCCATGCACCATACTGGCAGTATGCATCCTCCCGGAGGCGCTACCGCAGTGACAGCCGTTGTTGGGGGCAGTACAGTGCATGAGTTAGGTTATTATTTTGTGATTGTGCCGGTATTATTTAATTCAATTATTTTACTTTCTATTGCCATGGCAGTAGCGACTTTTCGAGAAAAAAATCCTTTTACTGAATAATACCAACCAGACTAACTAAGTGATCTTTTTAAATGGCTTAAATATCCAATAACATCGTTGCTTTCAATCCTAAGCCAGCTATTATTCAATCAAGCGCCTTGTTCTTGAAAATTTACCCTCATTAAAATTTGAACCATTAATTAATTTGACTGGTATAAACTCCATTGACAAAATTTGGAGGTGATAGTTATTTGAACACTTGAAAATGCTGGGTATATTGTATACGGTCTTGGTATTGATCACCCACAAACAAAGCGTTAAATGAAAAATAACAAAACATTTATATTGGCATTAATACCCACATTAGTTATCGGTGCTTGTAGTCATACTTCTTTAGTTGAACAGCCAACAGTTACTCTGGTTGCAGCTTCTCAGCCTACTGTAACGACAACTAGTCCAATTCAATTTACGCAATCTGATGCGGTACAGAAATTACTAGTTACGGACATTGAAACATTATGGAGCCAAGGTTTTGATCATTATCAAGAGGGCCTGTTGTTACAGGTGAGCCAAATAATTTCGCAGTTGGCGAAAAAAGGCAATTTAACCGATAAAGATCTAGAAAAACTTACTTTTTATTTACGTGTCTATGCTAGTTTTGGCCCAGATAAAGATTGGCCTGAGCAAACCGCATCTGTGTTAAATAATGCATTGTTTCATTTGCAAGAGATGCCAGGTTTTTATCAGTTAACACCAACAACGGTGCGCTTACACGAAAACTATGTGGTGGCCTTATATCGGTTGTACTTTATTGAGGCACTGCAATTACCTAGTGCGGATCATGTTAAACCTTTAACTAAATTAATTGACCTATATGCTAATGCAGACTTGACTCTCGCAGGCGATGACTTCAATAAAGAGGCTCAGTATGCTTTATGGGAAATACTTCGGGCGAGTGCAATTCTACCCTATGAAGCCACCCGTAAAAATAAAGCTCAGCATCTAGCGGTATATGGCAATAACAGTGCATTACCACAAGCTTTGTTAGCTTTTATGGGCAGTGAAAATGCCAAAATTAACGGTGATGATTGGCCAAGAAAACATGCAGCATGGGCATTAGCTCAGTATTATAATGTTTATAATAAACAATATTCAAAGGCGTATTATGAAAAAACTGAGGCAGAACAAAAGCAACTCGATAATGAAGAAATAATGTTGCCAGAACAACAAAAAATGACTGACTTAGACAATATGCTTTGGCAGGCGTTGTCTAATTCACTCGCTAAAACGGAAGATACGCAAGAGCAGCTAAAAGTGCTATTTAGTATTCCCTATGTAGTGACGACTTTTCGAGGGAAATCTG
Source organism: Colwellia sp. (assembly GCA_016765685.1). GTDB lineage: Bacteria > Pseudomonadota > Gammaproteobacteria > Enterobacterales > Alteromonadaceae > Colwellia. The sequence goes on from JAESPR010000095.1 coordinate 5,983, forward strand.
AGTGTGAAGAGAGCAGTTTAAAAGGTCGTTGTATATCGCCAACGGTAGAAGAAGCAACACCCATTAAACATATATGCTCGGATAGCTTATTTATCCGTACTCAGAAAATGACCGATGAGCAGCTTGATAATGCTTGTAGGCAATTGATATCACAAGAAGCCGTTTTCCATGAAAAATTGGCGACTAAACATGAGCCAGTGGCAAATGATTTTAATGATAAGTTACGTGTTGTGGTATTTAATAATGCGGCAGAGTATAACAAATACGGTCAATTGACGTTCGATATAGGCACCAATAATGGTGGCATGTACATAGAGGGAACCACGCAAGATCCAGAAAATTTGGCGACTTTTTATTCCTATGAACATTTTTGGGTTAGGCCTAAATTTCAAGTATGGAACTTACATCATGAGTATGTACATTATTTGGATGGACGTTTTATTAAATACGATACCTTTAACCACTTTCCTAGCCATTTAGTGTGGTGGTCTGAAGGTTTGGCAGAATATATTTCTAAGGGTGATAACAATCCTAAAGCATTCAAATTAGTGCATGAAACCAACACTAAAGACTGGTTAACATTACAGCAGGTTTTTGATACTAACTACCGAGACAGCAATAAACAAGTGTACAAGTGGGGCTATTTGGCGGTGCGATTTATGTATGAGCAACACCGAGCAGAATATCGCCAATTAGCCCACTTTTTGAAGACAGACTTCTTTGATGGCTATAAAAAATTGCTTGATGAAAGTGGCGAAAAATATCAAGCAGAATTTAATACTTGGTTGACCAAACATAACGAAAATTTTACTGATGTCGATGTTGCTAAAAACCCACACCAACCAAGGCAGTTTTATCGTTATACCTATAAAGATTATCTACAACCTGCCAACTTAACTGAAACGCCACGTCATAGGCATTGGCAGTACTGGCATGCTAATGCACTTAAAGCAAAAACGTTATAAAAACAATAACTACAATTGACAAAATACTCAGACAAGATGTTCAGCGGTATGGTTTTAACGCTCGCAACATCCTACATTTTGAAGTTATGTTTAGCTGGGGTGAACTGAAAGGGATTTTTGAAAAGGTTATCAGACTTGAATGAAACAGTAGGTAAGTCCATTTCCCTACTGTTATTTAGCGGTTAAAAGCGCTATTAGCTACCTTTAGTCTTGCGGTTACGTGAGAGGAAAATTAAAGCACTAACAAACAGTAACAAAGTCGCTGGAGCAGGTACAGGAGTGGGGTTTCCTGCTGTTACCATGAATGATCCTGCTTGATAACTTGTGGTTAAGTCATCAAAGTTGAAATTTAATAAACCAGAACTATCTCGATTAAAACCAATGCTTTGTTGACCTATAGTTAAAGCGGTAAAGCTAAAACTCGCTAACATAAAACGGCTACCTTGCAAGCTGGCTAATAAACCTTCATCAAATGACCAAGTATATTCTTCTAAATATAAGCTTGCTGCATTGCTTAAGGCATAAGTGCTACCAAAATCAAAGGCTGAGCCAAATTGCCAGTCTATTAAGCTTAAGTTGCTTGGCAGGTAGGTCATTTCAGCAAAAAAACCGCCTAAAGTTTCGTCAAAATCACTGACGATAAGTTGCCCATAAATGGTGTCATTGACTTGGTAATTATCTTGATCAAATTCTATTTCTATCAAGGCTGCTTGACTGAAGCCGCTAATGAATAGGCTTAATATAAGGAGTAAATTTTTCATTGTTTTTATCTCTATTTTTGATTGTGATCCCATGGGGATTAATTAAGGGGTATCAGCTTATTCTGGGCTGATTGCGCAACGTGTTAAGTCACAAAGTTGCATCAAGGCTCTAACGTCACGACGGTTAACTTGCTCATCATTGTTAAAATCGTATTCAAGCCCTAAGTCAGCTTTGCTGCGTAATAAGCGTGTGAAAATCCTAATATCACGTTTATCTATTGCGCCATTTTGATCCAAATCACCAGAGCGAAACTGTGGTTCGTCTTCACAATATCCTTCACCCGTGACAATACAAACTAACCAAAGGTTAAATTCATCATCAAAATTGGTGCCCCAGTTACTAATAATGTCTTGGTAAGGCGTAAATTCTACAATAGGCGGCTCTTCTGGTACTTCACCGGTATCAGGTTGACCACAAGTCCATACCCAGTAGCCGCTGCCGTTAAAACCATTTTCACTGTCGTCATATAACCATAACCAGCCATTGTCTTGGGCATCAGGTTTTGCTTGCCAACCCCAATCGAATAAACAGCCTTCAGTTGATGCGCCGCCACCAGACTTGTTATATTTAACGGCGCGCATTGATGGTAGTAAAATATTATCAATTTCACTGCGATGGTTCTCCATCATAAAACGTGTGGCTAAATAGCCCCATTGATAGGTACGTGCTTGGTTACTATTGGCATAGGTGGTTTGAAAAAGCTCACTCAGTTGATAGGTTTGCAGTGAAGCCTCAGTTAAGGCTCTTTCATAGTTTGCCGGCTGTGATAAATACTCAGACAAGCCTTCTGACCACCACACCGAATTTTCCGGTTGATCCGCAAAGTTGCCCCATAGGTTAAAACGACCATCTAGATAATGGTATTGCTCATGATCAAGATTCCAGATAACAAATCCGGTGAGCCAAGTGGCCTGAAAAGCAATAAACCTTGCTTGGCTACTTTCACTTGAGGGGGTATCTTCTAAATACATGCCACCATTATTGGTGTCAATGCCAAAAAAATTACCAGCATAGCTTTCATAGTCGGCGCTTGAACTAAATAACACGACTTCTAAGGCGCTATTAAAATCATCGGCAACAGGGTTAGCCGGATTGGTATCAAACATTTGGTGAAACTTAACTTGCCCCGCGTTTAAGGTATTACAAGTGGCAGTTAAATTTTCACTAGAAATATTTCCTTGAAAACGAATGTTAACGGTAGCGCTACAAGCATGGCGACCTGATAATACCGTGTCTTGTAAATTAAATTGGCAGGCATCACCATATAAGTCACAGTTTTCGCTGTCATAAAATTTCACCATTTCTTGTGCATTGATCCAACCACTGCTACCTAAACCATTGTATGAATAAGTGTTTAAAATATTGATAATGCTAGGTCTTACTTTATCGGCAATTTCACCACTGAATTTAAGCAAACGTCCTAATTCGGAAATGGTATCAGCCCATTGATATTCTCTGGTATGATCAATTAACCACAGGCCATCATCACTGACAAAGCTAATTAAATTATCAATAATGATAGGGTTATTAGTTAACGTTGTTGTTAAGCCAGTTTCATCGCTGTTATTGGCATTAAAAAAATGGACCAGTAAATTGGTAAACCCTTGTTCTTGGTAATATACCCCCCAGTCATCAGTACGACTAACTGAATTGGCGTAACCTAACAGTGCTTCGCTAAAACGTGCTAAATAAGGTAAACGATTGGTATTTGAGCCATTCACTAAAATTAACATTTCAAAACGAACCATGAAGTTACGCGAACTATCACCATTAAAATTGACAAAGTGCTCAGCGGAGAAATAACGATTAAATACTTGGTTAAGTGCTGTTTGATAAGTCGCGTCAAATACTCGACCAGTACCACTTTCAAACCAGTGCATGGCACGTAAATAGGTTAATAGTTTTTCTAATTCAGTTGCCCCCGTTGCCGTTGTTCCTTGATAATCGACTAATATGTCATTGATGGCAGTAACAACCGTTAAAAGATTAGCATCGGAAAACAACTCAGAGCCAGCAAATTTATTGTCATACAGTCCATAAAGACAGTTATACAAATCGCCGCCAGAAAGCGCATGCACTAACTCACTGCCGGTTAAGCCGATAAGATCGTCAGTGCTAGCACAGGCGTTAGCGCTGGCTACAACGTTACTAAGTGACATGTTACTTTTATTTGATGAAAGTAACATTGTTTTTGGTAATGCCGCGGTAGTACTCATTGTTTTATTTGCCATGAATGCTTGCATACGCTGGTATTCGTTCGGCGGCACTAACCTTGGTGGTTTAGGAACATAACCCTTTTGAGGTGATAACCGATGTTGGTGACTAGTAATTTCACTAAAATCATTGAAATGCTTGGTGGGCAATTTCAACGGTAATTCTTGCGGTTGCGGTTGAGCAACAGCAATGCTTGCACTGAGTACAAACCCTGTGAGCAGTAAGCTTGGTATTTTCATTATAATTATCCTGATACTCATTTATGTTTTATTGGTTTACACCCAGTTAATTTTTGTAAAAACAAAGTGTACAAATATAATACACACTTATATAAAGTATACAATATATAATCTGATGTTCTTTATTGGAATAAATGGCACAAATGGGGTTCAATGGTGGGCGATCATCTAACTGCAAAGGCTCTGCGGTACTTTTACCGTTAGGTCTTATTTAAAAAATTAATTTTTTGATACACGCAATAGGCAGTCACTAAGTCACTAATCGCAGTACCAACAGATTTAAACAAGGTTATTTCTTCATCGTTTTGACGTAATATTTTAGAGTTCTTACACATATCTGCTAGTTCACCAACAATTTCATCAGCGCTAAATAAGCCCTCTTTAATTGGAATGAGCAATTCGCCTGCTTCATTTAAGGTATTGGCTGAACTGTCGACAAATACCCGTGCTTTATAGATAGTGGCACTATCACATTCTCTGGCATCAGCCATATGGTTACCTAAACAATCTATATGGGTGCCAGTGGAAACTAACCTACCATTGAAAAGTGGAGTTTTTGCGGCTGTAGCGCAACAAATAATATCAACATGGGGTATTTCTTGGTCGACGTCCAAACTCGTATAAAAACTGATATCAGGGTATAAAACACTAAATTCATCGATTAAGCTTTGAACTTTATTAGCGCTTCTTCCCCAAATAGTGATCTTTTTCAAAGGACGAACGCTGATATGAGCGTGTAATAAATAAGGCGCTAAATTTCCTGTGCCAAACAACATTAAATGGTGGCTATTGGTTCGGGATAATAACTGACTAGCTAGGGCTGAAATAGCGGCCGTGCGCCAATAGGTGACACTGGTGCCATCAACTAAGGCTAATGGCTCTCCTGTTGCGCGGCGGAACAGCATAATTTTTGAAAACAGACCGGGTAGCTTATGGTTAGCATGATTATCGGGAAAATAAGTGAACATTTTATTGCCAATGACCTCGTCGTTCCAAGCCGGTAACAAAGCAAAAGCTTCATGGCTGGTGTTATCGTCAGGAGCAAGCGCATGTACTTGTCGTTGTGGCATGTGAAAAGAGCGGCTAAAGCTCGTTTTAAGCAATGGAATTAATTCTGCAAAGCTTAAGCTGTTATGTACTTGTTCGGTGGTAATTATTTTCATGGAACTCTCTGTTTTAAATTAGCGCGATTAAAATCCAAGACATGCGCGATTAAAATTAAAGACATGCGCGATTAAAATTCAAGACATGCGCGATTAAAATCCAAGACATGCGCGATTAAAATCCCGCCTACGGTTATTAAAGCTCTATTAGTTCTTTTGGTGATTGCGTTAATATTTCTAAACCTTGTTCGGTCAACACCACATCATCTTCAATGCGAATACCGCCCCAACCGGGAATATAAATACCCGGCTCTATGGTGATGACATAACCTTGTTTTATGGTGGTTTGGCAATCAGGGCCAA
>JAESPR010000096.1 GCA_016765685.1 Colwellia sp.
CGACCATAGTTTCTGTGATCTATTGACCATAGCGGTTTGATCTATTGACCATTCACTTTCAAGTGAGCTTGTGGATTTTTGGTTGGATTTTAATTATTTTTATTTTTTAATTTCGTGCGGAATGCGGGTCATTAACTAGCTATTTAAGATATTTTTATTTTATTATTGTTTGCTCAAGCAGATAGCCTGATAATGTTATGCATTACAATAAATATAAATGGGATAGTTCATTGACAAGCAACACTCCAACAATTTACTGGCACGATTATGAAACATGGGGGATATCCCCTAAAGTCGACAAACCATCTCAGTTTGCCGGTATTCGTACCGATTTTGATCTTAACATTATTGGTGAGCCGCAAATGTTTTATTGCCAACCTCCCGTTGATTATTTACCGCATCCTGAAGCGTGTTTAGTGACCGGCATTACGCCACAAAAAGCACAGAACGAAGGCTTGACAGAGGCTGAGTTTGCTAACCGGATTAATACACTATTTAGTGTGCCTAATACTTGTGTTGCCGGATATAACAATATTCGTTTTGATGATGAAGTGACACGTTATTTGTTTTACCGCAATTTTTATGACCCCTATGCCAGAGAATGGCAAAATGGTAATAGCCGCTGGGATATAATCGATATGGTGCGCGCTACTTATGCGCTGCGTCCTGAAGGTATTAACTGGCCTACTATTGAGCGTGATGGTGAAGAAGTTGTCAGTTTTCGCCTTGAATTATTAACCAAGGCGAATGGTATAGCGCATGAAGCGGCACATGATGCCATGAGTGATGTTTACGCTACTATAGCTATGGCTAAGCTGATTAAAGATAAACAGCCAAAACTGTATGAATTTATTTTTAATCTCAAGAACAAAAAACAGGTAGCAGAGTTACTTAATGTCGCCGATATGACCCCTGTTGTGCATACCTCAAGTAAAGTTTCATCTAAACATGGCTGTACTAGTTGGTTTGCGCCAATTAGTTACCACCCAGTGAATAAGAACGCGGTGATCTGTGTCGATTTAGCACAAGATGTTTCGCCGTTATTTACGCTAAGCAGTGACGAAATTAAAAACCGCTTATATACTCGCCATGATGATTTAGCGCCCGATGAAAAACCTATTCCTGTAAAACTTATTCATATTAATAAATGCCCAGTGGTTGCACCGGCAAAAACATTGTTACCTGAAAACGCATCGCGTTTGAATATTCCTCGTGATTTTTGTTTAGAAAATTTAGCTACATTAAAACAACACACTGAGCTGCGCGATAAACTCAGTGATGTTTTTGCTAACAATGATTTTGATAATACTGATGTTGATGCTGAACAGGCGTTATATGGCGGTAGTTTTTTTAGTCATAGTGATAAAGCGCAAATGGATATTTTACGTGGCTTGACACCTGAACAACTTGGCAGTCATCCTTTCAAGTTTCAAGATAAACGTTTATCGGTGCTTTTATTTAGATATCGCGCAAGAAATTACCCGTATACCTTAACAAGTGAAGAACAGCAACAATGGCAGCAACACTGTCAAAGTAAATTGCAATATGGCGGAAAAGGTATTTTAAGCCTTGATGAATTTATGATTAAAATAGAAAACTTAGCCCATGAACATGAAAAAGATAAAAGCAAAATGGCAGTGTTAAAAGCTTTATATGACTATGTGCAAGGTTAACAAGAATAGCTAGTAGCGAAAAAGTGTGGCTCGTTTATATATACCACACTTACTATTATTTAAACCGAGAAATTAAACTAGAAGTATCCCAACGGTTACCACCACGTTCTTGAATCTGTTGATAAAACTCATCAACCATTTGAGTCATAGGTAAAGGGGCATCGCTCTTTTTAGCTTCCTCAAAAGCAATGGCGAGATCTTTACGCATCCAATCAACCGCAAAGCCAAAGTCATATTCACCAGCGAACATGGTTTTATAGCGGTTTTCCATTTGCCATGAACCGGCAGCACCTTTTGAAAGTGTTTCCACTAAAGCTTGGGGATCTAGGCCCACTTTTTCAGCAAAATTAAAACCTTCTGCTAACCCTTGCACCACACCAGCAATACAAATTTGATTAACCATTTTAGCTAACTGTCCACTACCCACATCACCCATAAGTTGGCTAAAACGAGCATATGATTCCATTACAGGTTGCGCTTTAGCAAATACCTCGGCTTCTCCGCCTACCATCACCGTTAACGCTCCATTTATCGCGCCGGCTTGACCACCAGAAACGGGTGCATCAAGAAAACATTGCTCTTGCTTGTTAGCAATATCAGCCAACTCACGAGCGATATTGGCCGATGCGGTCGTATGGTCAACTAGAATACTTCCCTTTGGCATACCTGCTAATATGCCCTGCTCACCTAAAACAACTTGACGAACATCATCATCATTGCCTACACAACAAAACACAATTGCACAATCTTTTGCCGCTAGTGCAGGGGTTTTAGCATAAGTGCCTGAAAATTCAGCCTGCCACTTCTCCGCTTTTGCTACGCTGCGGTTATAAACACAAACATCATGACCCGCTTTTTGTAAATGCCCTGCCATTGGATATCCCATGACACCCAGACCAATAAAGGCTACTTTCATCTGCTTTCCTTTAATCTGCTTTAGTTAAAACTACAAACCTTCTTTAAGTTTAGTTTTGGCCGCTTCCACTTTGGAAAAATCTAACCCTAATTCTTCTACAGCTTCTTTAATTAGTGCTGGCTGAGTCATCACTAAGCCCATTATCGCTTGTAACTTTTCTGGCGGAATACCTAATTGTTGAATAACGCCCATTGCCATTAAAGGGTTCTCAGTTAATGCTTGAAAAAGTTCATTAATTTTTTCTTCGCTAACTTTTAAATCTTTTAACATTTGAATAATAGGGTTCATTTTTTCGACTCTCTATAGTTATTTGTTGAAGTTTATTTTAGTAGCCGAAGTTTACCCTTTTTTGCAATTAAAATAAAAACAATATAAACTGCGTGAAATAAAATTGTGCACAACTTAAATGCGTATATATAAAACAACCAATATAAATAACAAAGATATGAGAAATAATCATGACCAATAACATTTATCAGTTTTCAGCTAAAGATACTTTAGGCGAAACAGTTGAGTTAACCCGTTATAAAAATAAAGTTGTCTTGATAGTGAACACTGCCAGCGCTTGTGGATTTACCCCACAATACCAAGGATTACAAAACCTTTATAAAAAACACCAAGCCCAAGGTTTAGAGATACTCGCTTTCCCTTGTAATCAATTTAAACAACAAGAAAAGGGCAGTGATGAAGAAATAAAACAGTTTTGTGATTTACGTTTTAAAATCAAATTTCCATTATTTAGCAAAGTTGACGTTAACGGTGAAAACAGCCATCCTTTATTTGCTTTCTTAAAGTCGCAGGCACCCGGCATATTAGGCTCTAAAGGCATCAAGTGGAATTTCACTAAGTTTCTCGTTAACAAAGAAGGCAAAGTACTCAAGCGTTATGCGCCAACCACTAAACCTGAAGCTATTGAAGCCGATATCGAAAAACTGTTACAAGCCTTAACCTATGAACCCTAACCATAATCCCTTAGCTGTGACCGATTAACATGAGTAATAATGACAATTTAAAACTCGAAAATCAGCTGTGTTTTCGTCTTTACAGCTTAACAAAATTAATGAATCGCCATTATAGCCCGGTATTAAAAAAGCTAGGTTTGACCTATTCACAATATTTAGTGATGTTGGTGTTATGGGAAAATAACACCACCACCGCCGCTATTTCGGTTAAAGCACTTGGTGAAAAGCTTGATTTAGACTCTGGTACTTTGTCACCATTATTAAAACGACTAGAAAAACAAGCCTTACTAAGCCGACTTAGAAATAGCAAAGATGAGCGCAGCGTTGAAATTAAACTGACCACTGCGGGTTGCCAGTTAAAAGCACTTGCCAGTGGTATTCCTGCACAAATGTTTTCTGTTACGGGCATGTCACTGGTTGAGCTGCACACATTAAATGCTCAACTAGATAACTTATTAGCGAGCATGAATACGCGTTAACTTTACTTCAAACCTTACATATTGAGTGTTAAGTAAACAGCTCATTATGAAGTTTTTCAACAACATTATTTGCGTCTTGCTCGTCAACTAAAAAACATAAATTATTGGCGCTAGCACCATGGCAAATAAGACGAATGTTAACATCATTAATAGTATTAAAAATACTCTGCCCTATGCCTTTAGCAGAATCTAAACCATTACCAATAACAGCGACTAATGACAATCCATGCTCTACTGTTACTTCACAAAGTTGCTCTAATTCTTGTACTACTGCTGAGGTTAATAAAGCTTGCGTTGAGCCACTTGGGTTATCAAAAGTTAAGGCAACACTAATTTCACTCGTGGTGATCAAATCTACACTGAGTTCATGTTTAGCCAAAATAGAGAATACTTTTGCCAAAAAACCACTAGCATGTAACATCGCTGGGCTTTTAACCGTAACTAAGGTTTGTTCACGCCTTAACGCAATGGAGCGATATGTTGGGCTAGAGGCAACAACTTGTTTTATTTGTGTACCACCTTTTTCAGGCTCTTTACTGGAGCCAACAAAAACAGGGATATTTTTCCGCATGGCCGGGATTAAAGTGGCTGGGTGGAGTATTTTTGCGCCAAAGGTTGCCATTTCAGCCGCTTCGCCAAAGCTAATCTCTTTAATGGCACGTGCTTGTTCGGTAATGCGCGGATCGGTGGTAAAAATGCCCACCACATCAGTCCAAATGGCAAGATTATTGGCATTGAGCGCTTCAGCAAGTAATGCGGCACTGTAATCTGAACCTCCACGCCCTAAAGTGGTAGTTTCACCTAAACCGTCTTGCCCAATAAAGCCTTGAGTAACAATAACTTGCTTCGTAAATTTTGGCGTTAACCACTCACTACAAGCAGAAGCTAGTTGCTCGATATCAACCACAGCTTTGCCGTATAAACTATTGGTTTTCATCACTTGTTGTACGTTAAAATAGGCACTATTAACGCCAATTGACTGTAATACTTGTGCAAATAGTCGTGAGCTTAATTGCTCGCCAAAGCTAAGAATAGCATCGCCTTGCTTTGCGCTATATTGTTGAGATTGTTTTAAAGCATGAACAGATAATTCATCAAGCAAAGCCGTTATTTCTGCGTTTAAAGTTTGCACAATAACATTGCTTAAATGCTGAGTGATATTAAATTGGATAGTACCAATATGAGTAATAATTTCAGTTTGCTCTACAACTGAGATATTTTTTTTGCTTAAACGCACTAAGTAATTAGTAACACCGGCACTGGCTGAAACCACCACTAAACGATTACTGTTATCATTTTTAATAATATGCGCGCAACGCAACATGGCTTGGAAATCAGCAACACTAGTACCACCAAATTTGGCAACGGTAAATGATGAACTCTCTTTTAGTGTTTGCTGAGGTGATTCTTGGATAAACATGGATAATTCTTCCTAAGTGTAATAATTTAATACAAATCATTACTGATTATTACAGGAAGAGCATGACTGAGCAGTTTGCTAGGCTAACGTAAAGGGAATAAAAATACGCGCGAGATTAACTTTTTCAGCCAGAAGCTCTCCACCTTTTACCTACTATCAGAAAATAATATTAGGTAATAAACACAGGTGACAGCCCTAAGGATTCAGCCTTAGCGACCGAGCATTAACAGCCACAAATATCCAAACCTCATGATGATTAGCTCAGACTTCCTGAAAGTCACATCTTAAGGTGGTTTGGATATATTAATACTCTCGGCGATAATCTCCCTCAATAACGTTTCTAAGAATGTGGTTCCTAATACCTTGCGGCATCACGTTATTTACCTAGTTATCGCGCCTCTTCTGGTGTCGTCAAAATAGTCATATAAAAACATAATTAAACAACGCTTATATTAGGCCTGAACTGAATATAAATTGCAATAGACTTAGACCTTATACCTCATCAGTATAAATTATCGACCATTAGTGCCGCCATGCAACCGGCTTTCACTTCGTATACCATTCGGGCAAAGACATAATCGAAATATTCACTTTAATACATTTGTTCGTTAGTTCATGCTAAATAAATTAGTTAACTTCATCTAAGTTGCCATCTTCTATTTGTTGAGCAGATAAAGGTTTTTTACGTTTAATAATTGCCATATCACCGACATCTTGCGCAACGAGGAATACTTTCTTAGCTGCTTTTCTAATTTTAGGTGCTTGCGATTTAACCTTTTTATTAACGTTAGCATTAGTCGTTTTAGTGTTAACTTTTTTCGGTTTTAAGCCTTTAAATTTCGCTTTTAAGCCTTCAATGTGAGCAAAACTAATAGTTTGCTCTAACAACGCTTCAACATTTTTAAAGTTTAACCAGTCTTTAGGGCCAACAAAAGCAAGTGCATCACCTTTACTGCCAGCACGACCGGTGCGACCAATACGGTGAATAAATTCTTCTGCATGTTTTGGCATATCAAAATTAATTACCATTGATACATTAACCAAATCTAAACCTCGTGAGGCTAAATCTGTGGTCACTAATATTTTATGATGGCCTTTACTAAAGGCTTCCATAATTTGATTACGCTGACTTTGGTTTAACTCACCACTTAACGCAACCGCATTTAATTCTTGTGCTACAAGCAAGTTAGCTAAACGCTCAGTATCACTTCGCGTGGCGGTAAAAATAATGACTTGCAGGTAACTTTCATTTTTTAAAACGTGCGCGAGCAAGGCTTCTTTATGGTCAAGATTATCGGCTAAATAAAAACGCTTGGCGATATCTTGATGCTCTGTAAACGCACCACCAATAGCTATTCGTTTCGGTTTCTTTAATAACTCTTTAGCAAAGTCATTAACTTGAGCGTGTTCTAAAGTGGCTGAAAATAATAAGGTTTGACGTTTTCTATGATCAGCCGCTTTATTAATTTGACCTAACTGTTTAGCAAAACCTAAATCAAGCATACGGTCTGCTTCATCTAAAATTAATAATTCTAAACCGCTTAAGTAAAAGTGTCCTTGCGATAAATGATCCGCCAAGCGTCCCGGTGTGGCAACAATAAAGTGTGGGTCTTTTTCTAATACCTTAACTTGGTCATTAAAATTTTCACCTCCTAAAATAAGTACCGCTTTAAATTGAGTATTTGAAGTAAACAAACGCAACTGACTAAATACTTGTTTAGCTAGCTCTCGGGTTGGCGTTAAAATAACCACTCGAGGGTCGCGCTTAGACAAGGCGCGATTTTTAGTTAAACGTTGCAACGCAGGAATAATAAACGCTAACGTTTTACCTGAGCCTGTTTTAGATGAGGCAATTAAATCATGCCCTTGCATAGCCGCAGGAATAGCCTGTTGCTGAATTTCGGTAGGCGCGGTAAAACCTAAGTGCTCTACCGTACTCATTAAGCGTCTTTCTAAGCCAAAATCACTAAATTGCACTTATTTCTCCTAGCTATTTGCGATGCGCTCTTCAACAAGCACTAACGCTTGATCAATACGGGCAAGTACTTTGTCTTTATTAAGTAAAGCAAGGGTAATATCAAGTGATGGCGAGTTACCACCGCCAGTTGCCGCTACACGCAGTGGCATACCCACTTTACCCATACCTACGGCTAATTCTGTCGCGGTATCATTAATAGCGGCATGAATAAATTCAGGTTGCCAATTGGTTAACGCCGCTAACTTTGCTTTCACTAATAACAGTGGTTCTTTTACTACCGGACGTAGATGTTTTTTTACCGCTTTAGCATCAAGTTCGGTAAAGTCTTCAAAGAAATAACGTGAAATTTCAGCCATTTCTTTTAATGTTTTTACCCGATCAGCTTGTACTTTAACAATCTCTGCTAATGCAGGGCCATTGTCAGTATTAATACCTTGCTCTTGCATATGCCATGCTAAGTGTTCAGCAACATATTCAGGTGCAAGAGTTTTCATATAATGCTGGTTTACCCAAATAAGTTTCTCAGTATTAAAGCCCGATGGCGCGCGGTTACAGTCTTTTAAATCAAATAATGCAATCATTTCTTTGCGAGAAAAAATCTCTTGGTCGCCATGTGACCAACCTAAACGTACTAAATAGTTTAGCAAAGCTTCCGGCAAATAACCGTCATCACGATATTGCATAACACCCACAGCGCCATGACGTTTAGATAAACGTTTACCATCATCACCTAAAATCATTGGAATGTGAGCATACTCGGGGATTTGGGCACCTAATGCAGTCAGTATATTAATTTGCTTAGGCGTATTAGAGATATGATCATCACCACGCACAACATGACTTACTTTCATATCCCAATCATCAACAACAACCGTTAGGTTATACGTTGGTGTGCCGTCAGAGCGAGCAATAATTAAATCATCTAACTGCTCATTACTGATAGTGATATCGCCTTTAACCATATCTTTAATAACAACAACGCCCTCAAGCGGATTTTTAAAACGAATCACGTAAGGTTTGTCGGTTGGGTGATCACTACGTTCACGCCATAAACCATTGTATTTTTCTATGTCGCCCTTAGCTTTAGCTTGCTCACGCATCACCTCAACTTCTTCGCTAGTGCTATAACAACGATAAGCATTGTTTGAGGCTAGCAATTGCTCAATTACTTCTTTATAACGGTCAAAACGTTTAGTTTGAAAATAAGGACCATGCGTCCATTCAAGGTTTAACCAATTCATACCATCCATAATGGCATCAACCGAGGCTTGGCTTGAACGTTCAATATCGGTATCTTCGATGCGAAGAATAAAATCACCTCCATTTTTTTTGGCATAAAGCCAACTGTATAAAGCAGTGCGAGCACCACCAACGTGTAAATAACCTGTTGGGCTAGGAGCAAAACGAGTAGTTAAAGTCATAAAAATCTCAATATCAAAAGTCTAAGCAATAATCTAAGTAGTAACCTAAGAAGAAAAGAAAATGACTTAGGGAAGTAATAAGTAAGTCTAAAAAATTGGCGGCATTTTACCACTGTGTTTAAGTTAATTCATCTTTTACGTAAATTAATCAGCAATTATCGGTGATTTAGTTTTTGCTGCACCATAATGCGTTTTTTAGTTATTTTTGAGTTTTTTGCCATATCTCTACATCCGAGCCAGTTTCAAATGTTTATTTCAGGTACAGGACGAGTTACACACTCAAAGGCAGGATTCAGCAAGTCTAGAGAGGGTATAGTTAAAATACTGACTTCACCTCAAACTGCTGATTGGTCATGAGTATATGTTAACTATTCTTTTACTAATCTTGTTAATAATTTTTCTAAACTTGGTTCAAGTGGCGCTTCTATTTTCATGCGTTCATCAGTTTTCGGATGGGTAAACTCAATGCTAGCCGCATGTAAAAACAACCGTTTTAAACCTTTATCTTTCATCTCTGCATCAAAATTTTCATGGCCATACTTAGCATCCATAGCAATTGAATGACCACTCACTTGACAATGCACTCGTATTTGGTGCGTTCTACCTGTCACTGGAAATGCGCGTACTAGTGTCGCACCACGATAACGTTCAAGCACTTTATAGCGAGTTTCAGATTCTTTACCATTAATATTATCAACAATCACTACACGTTCACCGGATTTAAGATCGTTCTTTTTCAATGCTTCTGTAACACGAGTTAGTTTGTTTGGCCAATGCCCTTTCACTAACGCATGATAAAATTTTTGCACCTTTTTATTACGTAATTGTTCATGTAAATGACGCAACGCCGAACGTTTTTTAGCAACAACTAAGCAACCTGAAGTATCTCTGTCGAGTCGATGCACTAGCTCTAACGTACGCGCATCAGGACGTAAAGCTCTAAGCGCTTCGATTAAACCAAAGCTTAAACCGCTACCACCATGTACTGCCATACCCGAAGGTTTATTAATAACAATAAGTCTGTCATCTTCAAATAATATTTGTTTTTCAAGGTTAGCGACAATATTTAAGCTGGTAGAAACATTATCAGTTTTTTCTGAAACTCGAATTGGCGCAATACGCAAAACATCATCAACTGCCAATTTATAAACAGGTTTAGTACGCTTTTTATTTACCCGTATTTCACCTTTACGTAATAAGCGATACAAATGACTTTTAGGAACGCCTTTTAGCGTTCTTAATAAAAAGTTATCAATGCGCTGTCCCGCATCCTCACCATCAATAGTGATGAAACGCACTTTGGGTCGTTCACCTTCTTGATTTTTTACCGCGTTTGGTTTTTGAGGAACTTGCTTCTGTGTTTGTGGTTTTTTGGACATGGAACCGTGCTTATTGGGTCGAAATTCTTTCTTAGTGCGCAGTTTAACACACTTTTTTTACTGCTTTTTGATATTTAAACTGTTTTTTTATTGGCTTATCTTACTTTATCAGGGATAATAGGCAGGTAAATGCTTAAAAAAACACATTTTGCTAAGCTAGTAGCTAGTCATAATCTAGTAACTAGTCATAAATAGTAAAATATTGAGCATTAACTTTAGAAGCTTTAAAGAGAGACATAAGAGGCGAACTGCGGCCACATGAGTGTGCATTGATCTGTTTTATATAGGGAAATGACATGCCAATAGTACGGCCTATTGCAATAACTAACGCGTGTAACTTGTTAGGAAAAGCATAAACAGTTTTATCATTGAACAATGATAATAGCCCAGCTCCATAAGGCAATTTTATTAAATTAACTTACTTTGTAGAAAAAGTTTTACCTAACAATGCATAAGCCAAATACAAAAGCGTAAAAAGTCGCTCGGCAAAATAATTTGTTAAATTTCTACAAGTGAGTATGCACAGCACACTCGCTGAGCACATAAAGAAACAATAGCATCATGACTTATTTACAACGTCATGATAAATAGAAACAATCAGAGCTTTTAACAGCTTAACGTGGTTTCAAGACACGTTAAGATTGACACCCGTGAGGTTGACAAAACGCTGTTACATCACTACAGATTGCACTGCTTTGTGTACTAAACATGAGTGTGTTGTGACTTAAACATGAGTCACACAAACTATGAAACGTATGTTAATAAACGCTACTCAATCGGAAGAATTGCGTGTAGCACTAGTAGACGGACAAAAACTCTACGATTTAGATATCGAAAGCCCCGGTCATGAACAAAAAAAATCAAATATTTACAAAGCAAAAATCACCCGTGTTGAACCTTCCTTAGAAGCCGCTTTTGTTGACTATGGCGCTGACCGCCATGGTTTTTTACCAATGAAAGAAATTGCTCGCGAGTACTTCCCAAAAGGTTATACCTTCCAAGGTCGCCCTAATATCAAAGAAGTATTGCGCGAAGGCCAAGAAGTTATCGTGCAAATTGATAAAGAAGAACGCGGTCAAAAAGGCGCGGCTTTAACTACCTTTATCAGCTTAGCTGGCAGTTATTTAGTATTAATGCCAAACAACCCACGAGCTGGTGGTATTTCTCGTCGCATTGAAGGTGATGAACGCACTGAATTAAAAACCTCTTTAAGCAAGCTTGATTTACCCAAAGGCATGGGACTCATTGTTCGCACCGCCGGTGTTGGTAAAACGTATGAAGAGTTAGAATGGGATTTAAGTGTTTTATTACGTCATTGGCAAGACATTAGTAATGCGGCAAAAGGTCGCCCTGCTCCAGTATTGATTTATCAAGAAACCAATCTTATTTTGCGCGCTATTCGAGATTATTTACGTCGTGACATTGGCGAAGTACTGATAGATCGTCCAAAAACATTCGAGAGTGTAAAAAAGCACATTGAAATTGTTCGTCCTGATTTTTTAAATAAAATTAAACTCTACAGTAGTGACGTGCCTTTATTCACACATTACCAAATAGAAACTCAAATTGAAACCGCGTTCCAACGTGAAGTTCGTTTACCTTCTGGAGGGTCAATTGTTATTGATCCAACCGAAGCCATGACCTCTATTGATGTCAATTCTGCCCGCGCTACTAAAGGCAGCGACATTGAAGAAACCGCCTTTAATACCAACTTAGAAGCTGCAGAAGAAGTTGCTCGTCAATTACGTTTACGTGATTTAGGTGGTTTAGTTGTTATAGATTTTATCGACATGACACCTGTTCGCCATCAACGTGAAGTTGAAAATCGTATGCGTGATTCAGTGCATCAAGACCGAGCACGTATTCAATTAGGCCGTATTTCTCGTTTTGGTTTACTAGAAATGTCTCGCCAACGTTTACGTCCGTCTATTGGTGAAACTAGTCAAGGTGTTTGCCCTCGCTGTAGTGGTACGGGTCAAGTACGGGGCGTGGAATCTCTGGCTTTATCAATACTACGTTTAATGGAAGAAGAAGCCATTAAAGAAAATACTCAACATGTTCAAGCACAAGTACCGGTACCGGTAGCAACTTACCTTTTAAATGAAAAACGTCGTTCGGTAATGCACATTGAAAAACATCATGGTGTCAGAGTATTAATCATTCCAAACCCGAATATGGATACACCTCAATACGAGGTATTGCGTGTTAAGAAAGATGAAACAATTGAGAGCGCAAGTTATGACATTTCTATTAAACAGGCTGAGCTTGAAGAAGCTAAAATGCCTAAATTTGATAAGGAAGCAACGAAACGTGATCAGCCTTTAATTCAAGCCATGGGTCAAGGTATGGCTGCACCTAAAATTGCAGCAACGACCGAAGCAGTAACAACTGCACCACCACAGAAAAGGAGCACAACCTCAACAGATAAACCAACAGGTTTCTTTGCTTGGTTAAAAGCTTTATTTACGGCTGAAGAAGAGGTCAAAGAAGAAAAATCACCCGAAAGTAAACCAAAACGTCATGACAACCGTGGTCAACAACGTGGTCATCAAGGTCAACGTCGTGGCAATACACGTAACAATCGGGGCGGCAATCGTAATGATGAACGCACTAACAATCGATCTACAAAAACGGATGAGAAAAAAAGCAATACTCGTACAGATCGCGATGATGCCAACAAACAAAAACCGAAAGGACAGCACCATAAACCTGAGCAAGATAAAAGCAAACAAGTTAAAGAGGAAGTTGTTGCTGAGCGTCGCCAACGTAGAACCAACCGTAAAAAAATTCGTGTTGACAAGGTCAGTACAGAGCAAGAAGCTATCACTAAATTGCCAAACGAAGAGCTGACAAACAAATCGGATAAGGTTGCTAAGAATGTTGATGCTAACGTTATTAGTAAAGAAGACGTAATGAACAACGACGAATTAGCAACCTCTCAAGAACCTGCTATAGAAAGTAAAAGTAACAATGAAGATCGTCCACGTAATAGACGCTCGCCAAGACATTTACGCTCAAATGGTCAACGTAGACGTCGTGAGAAAAAATCAGAAGAGTTAACTCAAGAGCCCTCTGTAGATCTTGTCACGGAAAATAATGAAGCCATTGAAGCACGTTACCCTATAACAGAGAGCCCTGTAACAGAGAGCCCTGTAGCAGAAAGCCCAGCAGAAGAAGCCGTTCAACCGCCTAAAACTGAAGTAACAGAGGACGTAATTGCAGCAAGTGTTATTGAAGATAATATTTCAGAAGAAGTGCAACAAGATCTTCCTTTTAGCGATGTTAACAATGAAGAAACATCGCCATCAGTAGCCGCTGTTGTTAGCGAAACAGCAACTGAAAGCTCAAGCAAGAGTGAAAAGGTTGAAGAACAGATTGAAATTGAAGCTAACCAAGCAGCTGAAGCTGTTAGCAGTGTATCACCTGTGCAAGAGGTTATTAACCTAACAGAAGAAGCCGTTAGCACAGTTGACGAGGTACAAACTACTGAATCAGCAACGGAGCAATATAAGAGCGAAACGACAGTCGCAAGTGAAACGCCTGTACAAATCAGTGCAGAAGTTGTCGTAGATGCAGAAGCAGAGCAAGAAACACCGGCACCAAAAGCTGAAGTTAAAAAAGTTGTTGTTAAAACAGCGAAAAAGTCACCTAATAAGGATAAAAAATTAGCCAGACAAGTTCGAAAAGCTAACCGTTTATCTGGTCATGCTTCTTCACCGATGACAAAAACTGAAACGATTACTACCATTAACGACATTCCCACGAGCTTTATGGCTAGTGAAGATCGTATGGCACATCAAGCTTCAGGTCGTACAGCAATCTCTGCTGATGTAATAAGCAGAAGTTCAGCGGTGGCAACAAAACCAAGTCTGTAAGTTTTTACCTATAAACTTTAAGGACTGGTAAATGCAGGCTCTTTGACTTGCCGTACATAATAAAAGCCAGTTGTTAGCAATAACAACTGGCTTTTTAAAATTTATTATGGGAAGTCAGGTATGATACCAATAACACTAACTAAGTGATTATTGTCAAATGATATGATTTAAACTTTTGTTTTTCTAGTTTCAATCACTTATTGGTATCAACTTAAAGTATATCTTGATCACAACAAACAACAGATTCACCCAAACGAAATAAGTGCCAATGCCCAGCACTCATTCGATGCCATATTTCATCATCTGTCAGTGGTTTAGTTGCTATAACAGTAACAATATCTTTATCTGTTGTTTCTTTACAGAAATCGACTGCCATCTCAGCATCAATCAAACTGGCCTTACCAAAAGGCGCACGGCGGGTAATCCAGTGTAAATTATTAGAGCAATAAGCAAACAAACATTCACCATCACTGATAATAATATTAGCAACGCCAAGCGCATCAATGTGCTTGGCCAGTGTTGCTATAAATTTAAACAATATTACAGTGGATGGTTGTTGAGCACCAAATTCATAATAAAGTTGATCCAAAATCCAACAAAAAGCATGTTCACTATCGGTGGTTCCAATAGGTAAATGCAATTTAATAGGACATTGTGTTTGGAAGTCTTTTAGTTGGCCATTATGAGCATAAGTCCAATTTTTACCCCACATAGGTCGAATGAACGGATGAGTATTTTCTAAGCAAACATCCCCTGAATTTGCTTGGCGAATATGACAAACCACTGTTTCACTTTTCATCGGGTATTTTGTGACTAAATCGGCAATCGGAGAATGAGCGCTTGGCTTTGGATCTTTAAAACTGCGACAACCTTTACCTTCGTAAAAAGTTATACCCCAACCATCTTTATGAGGACCAGTATTGCCTCCACGCTGCATTAAACCGCTAAAACTAAAACAGATATCTGTTGGCACATTTGCTGACATTGCTAGAAGCTCACACATAACTAAATCCTAAACTAACACCTTAAACTAAAGCCAAAGAAAACCACAACTTATAACAAAATATTCAGCAACAATGCTTGGTTATTTGGTTAATTTAATCTATAAATAAAGTATACAATACTTTATTTCAGTGTAACAAAAACAAGGATATTTTGTGAATATTTCTCTTTGGTTAATCACAGCATTTTCATTAACTTGGTTTATGAGCTACTCAAGAGCGTCATTATCCACTTATACCTTTGCTTTCATCGTTTTAATGGCCGTTGGCACTTTTTTCAATATAATCGGTTTTGTATCTTGGTTGCTCTTTGGTGTTATTGCACTTCCGCTTAACCTTGATAATATCCGCCAGCAATTTATTAGTATGCCGCTGTTAACCTTGTTCAAAAAAATAATGCCGCGAATATCAGCAACTGAGCAACAAGCCATAGATGCAGGCACGACTTGGTTTGATGCTGAACTCTTTCGCGGTAATCCTAGCTGGACAAACTTACATAATTACCCTCAACCTCGCCTTAGCGCCCAAGAAAAAGCTTTTTTAGAAGGTCCGGTAGAGGTACTTTGCACTATGGTTGATGATTGGCAAACAACCCATGAAATAGCCGACTTATCACCTCAAGTTTGGCAATTTTTAAAGGACAATAAATTTTTTGCCATGATCATTAAAAAGCAATATGGCGGCTTAGAATTTTCAGCTTTCGCCCAATCTAGAGTATTACAAAAATTAACCGGTGTCAGTTCAGTACTTGCCAGTACGGTAGGTGTGCCAAACTCATTAGGCCCGGGTGAGTTATTGCAAGAATACGGCACTAAAGCTCAACAAGATTATTATTTACCTCGTCTGGCTAAGGGTGAAGAAGTTCCCTGTTTTGCTTTAACTGGCCCTGAAGCTGGCTCAGACGCTGGCGCAATTCCTGATACAGGTATTATTTGCCGACAAATGTTTGAAGGTAAAGAAGTTCTAGGCATAAACCTTAATTGGGATAAACGTTACATCACCCTTGCTCCTATCGCAACAGTATTAGGTTTAGCGTTTAAGTTAGAAGACCCTGATAATTTACTGAGTAATAAAAAAGATCTTGGCATCACCTGTGCGTTAATTCCAACAAATATTAAAGGGATAACTATAGGTCGCCGGCATTTCCCGTTGAATGTACCTTTTCAAAATGGTCCCACACAAGGTAAAGATGTCTTTGTTCCCCTAGATTACATTATAGGCGGCAAAGAAATGGCAGGCCAAGGTTGGCGTATGTTAGTAGAGTGTTTATCGGTAGGACGCGCAATCACCTTACCATCAAACAGTACGGGTGCCATAAAAGCTACAGCATTAGCAACCGGCGCTTACAGTCGAATTCGTCGGCAATTTAAATTGCCGATAGGTGAAATGGAAGGAATTGAAGAAGCGCTTGCTCGCATTGGCGGCAATGCCTATTTAATGGATGCTGTTACTACTATGTCTACTGGCGCTATTGATCTTGGCGAAAAACCTTCGGTAATTTCGGCTATTGCTAAATACCATTTAACTGAAAAAATGCGTTCATCTATTATTGATGCCATGGATATTCATGGCGGCAAAGGTATCTGTATGGGACCAAGCAACTACCTCGCCAGAGCTTACCAAGGAGCGCCCATCGCTATTACGGTTGAAGGTGCTAACATTCTAACACGTTGCTTGATCATTTATGGTCAAGGGGCAATCCGTTGTCACCCCTATGTTTTAGCAGAATTACAAGCAGCGAACGAAAGCAATACTGAACAAGCATTAAATGATTTTGATCATGCTATCTTTGGTCACATCGGATTTAGTCTTAGTAATACAAGTCGCAGTTTATGGTTCTCCATTACCGGCGCCCGCTTTTCATCCGCTCCCTTTAGCGACAAGACCAAACGTTATTATCAATTATTAACTCGTTTTAGCGCGAATTTAGCCATGCTTAGTGATGTTGCTATGTTATCGCTTGGCGCGGATTTAAAGCGAAAAGAACGAGTTTCAGCCCGTCTTGGTGATGTTTTAAGCTACTTATATCTATCAAGTGCTTGTTTAAAACGTTTTAATGATGAGGGGAGACAAACAGAAGACTTACCTTTGTTACAATGGGCAGTCGAAGATTCATTGTTTAATATTCAGCAGGCCATCGATGCTTTGTTAAGTAATTTTCCCAATAGATCGCTTGCCTACGGTTTAAGAGTAATTATTTTTCCATTTGGTACTTGGTTAACAAAACCGTCTGACCAGATAGATCATCAAGTTGCAAGATTATTGCAAACCCCCAGTGAAGCAAGAGATAGACTAGGTAAATGGCAATATTTAACCAGAAATGGTAAAAATATTTTTGGCATCCTCGAACAAACC
This sequence comes from Colwellia sp., assembly GCA_016765685.1. GTDB lineage: Bacteria > Pseudomonadota > Gammaproteobacteria > Enterobacterales > Alteromonadaceae > Colwellia. Next base: position 17,460 of record JAESPR010000096.1, read on the forward strand.
TTAGAAGATATCATTGCTTGCGAGCCTATTTTTGCCAAAGTATGCACAGCCTTAGGTAAGCAATTGCCCTTTTATCATCTAGATAAAGCGGCGGCACTAGGCTTGTCTGCCAATGCTATTACCGAAAAAGAAGCACAACTATTGATAAAAGCCGAACAAGGTAGGAAAGCGGTAATAAGTGTTGATGATTTTACTAGCGAAGAACTAACAGCTAATAGGCATATTAAGTGATAATTAAGTACTGAGGATCATCATTAATATAGAGGGTGTAATTTAACCTGTGTAAATACCCTCGAATATACTACGAGCAGTGGTACGAACAGAACAGCCAAGCGTCAACCTTCTCAGGAGTAATTAGCAACCAAACGGAAAAAAGGCTGATTCATTACGAATCAGCCTTTAAATGTGTATTTGTATAAGTTTAGTGGTGCGGTTGGGGGGACTTGAACCCCCACGACCTAAATCATTAGCCCCTCAAGCTAACGCGTCTACCAATTCCGCCACAACCGCGCAATACTATATCTATACAATCTGTTTTACTAAGTTATCTTGCGCATTTTGAGCTAAACCGGCCTACTTAATTTACAGATTCTCAGATCCATCAAACTAATGCGTCTCCCAATTCCGCGACAACCTCGCAATACTAAATTTAAACTTAAAAATAAAGCTTAGTTTGGTACGTCACTATCATCATTTTTAGTAACAACGGTATCAGCAGCAGGAACATCACTGTTTTCGCTGCGTAGTGAATTTGGTTCGGCACTTTCTTTATCACTAGGGATGCCATCAATGGCAATAGATTGCTCACTTACTGGTGCACTTAAGTCATTCCACTCTTCAACTGCATTAGTTCGGTTAGCCGTTAAGTTACCTAAAACTAAGCTGATCACAAAAAAAGCTATTGCTAACCATGTGGTCATTTTAGTTAAAAAATTACCTGAACCACTTGAACCAAATACCGTTGCAGATGAGCCCGCGCCAAAAGCGGCACCCATGTCAGCACCTTTACCTTGTTGAATTAACACTAAGCCAATAAGAGTTAATGCAATAAGTACATAGGCAACAATTAAAACTTGATACAACATTTTTACTTTCCTTTCGCTGCAGAACAAATTATTTTAAATTGCTCAGCTTGTAAACTAGCACCACCAATAAGACCACCGTCTATATCAGCTTGTGCGAATAATTCTTCACAGTTTGACGCATTCACGCTACCACCGTATAACAAAGGCACTTTAGCCGCGACACTTTCATTTGCTTGCGCTAGAAATTGACGGATAAATTGATGTGTATCTTGTGCCATCTCACTTGATGCTGTTTTTCCAGTTCCTATGGCCCAAACGGGTTCATAAGCAATAACAACATCAATAAATTTTTCTATACCTACTTCATCAATAACCGGCTGTAATTGAGCAGCCAGTACTGTTTCAGTTTGTTCTGTCGCTCGTTCTGCTTCGCTCTCACCAATACATAAGATAGGTGTTAATCCTGCAATTAATGCGGCATTAACTTTATGAGCTATCTGCGTTGAAGTTTCTTTATAACAACTTCTGCGTTCAGAGTGACCTATAATAACAAACTTTACCGATAATTCCTGCAACATTTGTGTGGAAATTTCACCGGTAAAAGCGCCATTTTTATGTTCACTTACGTTTTGTGCGCCAATAGAAATAGCAGCATTCAATTTTTCTGCTTTTGCCTTAACCACAAGAGCAGATAAATAAGGTGAACTAGGGCAAATTACCACGTTAACATTTTCTTGTAATTTAATACTTTTTAAACCAGAAACCATAGTGTCAACTAATGCTAAATCACCATTCATTTTCCAGTTAGCAGCAACGATTGCACGTCTAGCCATTTTTTATCCCCTATCCACTTTTCAATGTATTGTAAAATGAAGCCGCGAGATATTAACTAACCTAAGAATAACTTACAAGTAATAAGTTAAATTCTCGCACTGTGACGTTAAATATATCGATTATTTGATGTTTATTTAGTCATTAAAGGCGGTAAACTAGATCAGCTCGCTAATTTTACGGCCTCAGCTATTTCATTTGCTAACGTTGTCACCTCATCAAGCTCAGGACCTTCTACCATGACACGTATTAAGGGTTCAGTACCTGATTTTCTAAGCAGTACTCTACCGCGTCCAGATAGTTTAGCGTTAACCTTATCTACTGATGCTTGCACATTAGGCGAATTAATCGGGTCATTGTCACCAGAAAAACGTACGTTCACTAGAATTTGTGGCAACATTGTCATGCCTTGACGTAATTCAAATAAGGTTTTATTAAGCTGACAAACTGCCGTTAATACATTTAAGGCAGCAATAATGCCATCGCCGGTAGAAGTGTGGTTTAAGTTAATAATATGACCCGAGTTTTCAGCACCTAATTGCCAACCTTTTTCTCGAAGCATTTCCATAACATATCGGTCACCAACATTACTACGGGCAAAAGGTATGTCTAGCTTTTCTAGCGCAAGCTCAAGCCCCATATTACTCATTAAGGTGCCAACTACTCCCCCTTGTAACGTGCCTGACTTTAAATCATTACAAGCAATGATATAAACCACTTCATCGCCATCAATAACATAACCGGTGTGATCTACCATCATTAAACGATCACCATCACCATCGAGCGCAATACCTAAATCAGCTTTATGTTCAACGACTGCAGCACTGATCATTTTCATTGAAGTGGCACCGCAGCCATCGTTAATATTAGTACCGTTAGGGGATGTGCCAACTTCAATCACGGTTGCCCCTAGTTCACGAAAAACATTAGGGGCAATGTGATAAGTAGCGCCATGTGCGCAATCAACCACAATCGTTAAGTCTTTTAGTGACAATTGGCTTGGAAAATTACTTTTACAAAATTCAATATAACGACCCGCAGCATCGTCAATACGATTTGCTTTGCCTGGAAGAGCTGACTCGACACAGCCCATAGGTTTATCTAACTCGGCTTCAATAGCGAGTTCAACACTGTCGGGAAGTTTTTGGCCATTTTGGGTAAAAAATTTAATGCCGTTATCGTAATAAGGATTATGAGAAGCACTAATAACAATGCCCGCTTCAGCGCGAAATGTTTTAGTTAGATAAGCGATACCGGGAGTTGGCATGGGACCAAGTAAACCGATATCAATACCTGCAGCAGAAAAACCTGCTTCTAAAGCAGACTCAAGCATGTAACCTGAAATTCGAGTATCTTTACCTATCAGCACCTTTTTAGTGCCTTGTGCTGCAAGTACTTTACCTGCCGCATAACCGAGTTTCATTACAAATTCAGGTGAAATTGGTGCTTTACCCACTAAACCTCGAATACCATCAGTGCCAAAATATTTACGACTAGACATCTTTTTTCCTTTAAACTTGATACTTATAACTTGCTACTTACTTGCTATATTGAGTAACGGCTTTTAAAATTTTCAAGGCATCAACACTTTCAACAACATCATGAAC
>JAESPR010000038.1 GCA_016765685.1 Colwellia sp.
ACTTTTACCATCATCAACGCTGCCACAAGTTAAAAAACGTACTAATTCTTTGTTTTCGTGCTGCTTTAAATACGCTTGAATATCTTCTTCAATTAAGTCTGATTGATGACTCATGTTTGCTCTCTCAAAATCTATAATTTATTTACTTTAATGTTTTTTTAACGGGGGATTGTTTCACGCTTGAAACTATTTTTAGTCAAACTAAAAATATCCTTCCATTTTTTTCTTTTCCATTGAACCGGCACTATCGTGGTCAATCACGCGACCTTGGCGCTCTGAGGTTTTGGTTAATAACATTTCTTGAATTATTTCAGGCAAAGTGGCTGCTGTAGATTCAACGGCGCCCGTTAAGGGGTAACAACCGAGCGTTCTAAAACGAACACTCTTCATTTGAATTTTTTCATCTTTGCCAATGGGCATGCGATCATCATCAACCATAATTAAAGTGCCATCGCGCTCAACTACGGGACGTTTTTTTGCTAAGTACAGTGGCACAATAGGAATGCTTTCTAAATAAATATATTGCCAAATATCAAGTTCAGTCCAGTTAGAAAGCGGGAATACTCGAATGCTCTCACCTTTATTTACTTTGCCGTTATAAATATTCCATAATTCTGGACGTTGGCTTTTAGGATCCCAGCGATGATTGGTATCACGAAAAGAGTACACACGCTCTTTAGCACGAGATTTTTCTTCATCGCGGCGAGCACCACCAAAAGCGGCATCAAAACCATATTTGTTTAATGCTTGCTTTAAACCTTGGGTTTTCATCACATCCGTATGTGTTGCACTGCCGTGAGTGAAAGGACCCATTCCCATAGCAATACCTTCAGGGTTTTTATGCACTAATAATTCAAAATCATACTCTTTCGCTAAATTATCGCGAAAAGCAATCATTTCTTTAAATTTCCAATTCGTATCAACATGTAATAATGGAAAAGGCATTTTACCAGGAGCAAACGCTTTACGAGCAAGGTGCAACAATACCGCAGAGTCTTTACCGACAGAGTAAAGCATAACGGGGTTGTCAAATTCAGCGGCGACTTCACGAAAAATATGAATAGATTCCGCTTCTAGTTTTTTCAAATGAGTTAAATTCATTACTATTACAAAGGTGATAAAAATTAATAAAGCAAGAATGACATATTTCCCTATATATTTCCATATAACAAACAGCTTTAATATAACTAAAATGAATAAAAACTTTTGCTTTATACTTTTATTAGATTAAATAAAAAAGCCAGCTTTACGCTGACTTTTAAAATATAATTTCATTGCGCTTAAATCTTCAAACGCTCCTTATTATCTATTAAAATCTTTTCACCTATCCCTTTGACCTTGGTTAAATCAGTAATTGATTTAAACGCACCAATTTGCTCTCGATACGCTAATATCGCCTGCGCTTTTTTCTGACCAACTCCTTTTAAGGTCACTAAATCATCGAGTGTTGATTTATTCAAATTGACTACTTGCTGTATTGTTACTGCTTTAGGCTCAGCAGAGACTAAGCTAATATTAAAAAGTAAAGTAGTGGTAAGTAGCGCACAAAATAGTGCTTTTAATAAAAATTTCATATTAATTCCTTGTAAATAGATGTCCATTAAGAGGGTAACCATTCAATCAAAAACTCAAATGGTTACCCTTAGGTTTAGATTTAAAATAAATTTTTGTCAAATTCATTTTAAATTACTCAGAACTCGTTAGAATATGCAACCATATGTTCCACATGATCAAATGATTTCATTTCATGAGCAAAGCAAACAATTTACTAAGCCCTACTTTAGCTAAAAATAAAACAACCAACACATCCACCAAGGTTGATAAAAAAACGTGGCACAACTTGCCAGGCTCTAGCGCGAGCATTGCTTTATATCAAGGCGCATTATCAAGTGATGCGCCAATATTGCTAGTAACCCACGACACACCGTCAGCATTAAGGTTAGAGCAAGAAATACGAAGTTTATTACCAAAAAACAATGAACTAACCCTATGTTTATTTCCTGACTGGGAAACCTTACCCTATGACACATTTTCACCTCATCAAGATATTATTTCTCAACGCCTAGCCACTCTTTACCAATTATCACGGCTAGAAAAAGGCATAGTGATAGTACCCGTAACTACCTTGGTACAAAGATTAGCGCCTAAACAATATCTTGAAGCAAATAGTTTGATTATTAACAGGGGTGACAGAAAAGACTTACACCAATTACGACAAGAATTAGAAGCCAGTGGTTATCGTTATGTTGATCAAGTAATGGAGCATGGTGAGTTTTCGGCTCGTGGGGCTATTTTAGATCTTTTTCCTATGGGTAGTAAAACGCCATTTCGTTTAGATTTTTTCGATGATGAAATAGATGAAATACGTTTATTTGATCCTGAAAATCAACGCTCGAATGAAAAAGTAGGCAACATCAACTTATTACCTGCTCATGAGTTTCCCACAGACAAAGAAGCCATTAGTTTATTTCGCAGCCAATATCGGGAATTATTTAAAAGTTCTATCGATAAAGAGTCCATTTATCATCAAGTCAGCAATGGTATTCTCCCGCCAGGCATAGAATATTATTTACCACTGTTTTTTAAAAACCCACCTGAACAACAGCTAAGCACCAGCACCTTATGTGATTATTTAGCACCCAATACGCTCATTGTTATCTCCGGTGATTTAGATAAATCGCTCGCACAATATTGGCAAGATATTGATTATCGTTATGAAAATAGGCGTTACGATCCTACTCGACCATTATTACCACCTGAGCAACTATTTTTAAGTACAGAATCGCTCTATAGTGCGCTTAAACCTTTTGCTCGTATTACCATTGAAGCAGGTAATAAAGTCACTCAAACAGGTGATACTGAAGCCATAAAGAAAAAGTCAAGCGCACTTTATTTTGATGTCAATGCCCTACCAGACTTAACTATTAATCATAAGTTAAAGCAGCCTTTTGAATTAATTAACCGTTTTATTAGTGATAAAGAAAGCCCTAGCAAAATATTGTTTATTGCCGAAAGCCAAGGCCGACGTGAAAGCGTTTTAGAACTACTCGCACGGGACAATATTAAGCCCAAGTTATTCTCTTCTATTGAAGATTTTATCGAATCAAGTGAACAAGTAGGCATTAGCGTTAATGCGCTTAACCAAGGTTTTTCGTTCCAAGCCAAAGGTAGTGCTAAGAAAAACGCCATCGCTTTGGTTACAGAATCAGAGCTTTTGGGCGATCATGTACGCCAGTCAAGGCGCCGTAATCAATCACAAGACATTGCCACTGATGCTATTTTCAAAAATTTAGCCGAGCTTTCCATTGGTCAAGCGGTAGTGCATATCGAACATGGTATTGGCCGTTATTTAGGTTTACAAACTTTAGAAAATGGCGGCATTACCACTGAATTTTTAATGTTACGTTATGCTAACGAAGCAAAACTTTACGTACCTGTAGCCTCACTACATTTAATTAGTCGATATTCAGGAGCCGACTCAGAACATGCGCCATTGCACAAACTTGGCACGGATACTTGGAGTAAAGCAAAACAAAAAGCGGCGGAGAAAGTACGTGATGTAGCGGTAGAATTACTGGATATATACGCTAAACGTGCCAGTAATACCGGTTATACTTTTAAACGTGACAAAGAAGATTACCTCGCTTTTAGCGACAGTTTTGGTTTTGAAGAAACCTTTGACCAACAACAAGCTATCAATACAGTGATTAGCGATATGTTATCGCCCAAAGCAATGGACAGATTAGTGTGTGGCGATGTTGGCTTTGGCAAAACCGAGGTTGCTATGCGCGCCGCTTTTGTTGCCGTAAACGATAGCAAACAAGTGGCGATATTAGTGCCGACAACTTTACTTGCGCAGCAACATTATGAAACTTTTCGCGACCGCTTTGCTAACTGGCCGGTAACCATTGAAGTATTATCACGTTTTAAAACCACCAAACAACAAAATGAAATAATAAAACAAGTTGAATCGGGTCAAATAGATATTTTAATTGGCACTCATAAACTATTGCAAAACAGCATAAAATATAAAGATTTAGGCTTATTGGTTGTTGATGAAGAACATCGATTTGGCGTAAAACAAAAAGAAAAAATTAAAAAACTGCGCAACAATGTCGATATTCTCACCCTAACCGCTACGCCAATTCCACGTACGTTAAATATGGCAATGGGCGGCATGCGAGATTTATCCATAATCGCAACACCACCCGCCAAACGCTTAGCCGTTAAAACGTTTGTGCGCCAATATGATGAAGCGCTAATTCGTGAAGCTATTTTACGGGAAATCTTACGGGGTGGTCAGGTCTATTTTTTACATAATCATGTCGATACTATAGAAAAAACCGCAGCAGATATTCAAGCACTAGTGCCCGAAGCTCGTGTTGCTAGTGCGCACGGACAAATGCGAGAACGTGAACTTGAGCGCATTATGAGTGATTTTTATCATCAACGCTTCAATGTCATTGTTTGTACTACTATTATTGAAACCGGCATTGATGTACCAAGCGCCAATACTATTATTATGGACCGAGCCGATCATCTTGGTTTAGCGCAACTGCATCAATTACGTGGTCGTGTAGGTCGCTCGCACCATCAAGCTTATGCATACTTATTAACACCCCATGAAAAGCGCATGACTAAAGATGCGAAAAAACGCCTTGAAGCGATTGCGTCATTAGAAGATTTAGGTGCAGGTTTTACCCTTGCCACTCACGATTTAGAAATTCGCGGCGCTGGTGAATTACTGGGAGAAGACCAATCAGGCTCAATGAGCCAAGTAGGTTTTAGCTTATACATGGAAATGCTTGATCACGCGGTAGCTGCCTTAAAAGAGGGAAAACAGTTATCACTTAATCAAGTAACCGCCAAGCAAACTGAAATAGAATTACGTCTGCCAGCGCTCATTCCTGAAGATTATATATTTGATGTTAGCCTGCGCCTAAGTTTATATAAACGCATCGCCAGCTGTAAAAACAAACTTCAGTTAGATGATGTGCAAGTAGAATTAATTGACCGTTTTGGTTTATTACCACAAGCGACTAAAAACTTAATACAACTGGCTAAAATGCGTTTAAAAGCACAAACTATTGGTATAACACGCATCGAAGTGAACGATCAAGGTGGCTCAATTGAGTTTAGTGACGATACACGTGTTGATCATCTATTAATCATTGGTTTAGTGCAAAAACAGCCAACAATGTATAAGATGGTGCCACCGAACAAGCTTAAATTTACCCGTGTAAATGAGGGTGAACAAGCAAGATTTAGCTTGATCTCCACCTTATTAAACGAACTCACTGTGGCTAAATCGAAGTAATATAAGATAAACGGACGGTTAATGAAATTTAATTCAACATTTTTCTCGACACTGCTAATAACTAACCTATTACTGCTAGTTATTAGTGCCAACGCTTGGGCAGGAAAAGCTCAGGTTGAAAAAGAAAAGAAACCTGAACGTTGGTTTGAAATTGAAGTGATTTTATTCAAACAACTAGGGGATAAAACCATATTAAAAGAGCAGTTCCCTGATCATATTAACGCGGTAAACTTGCCTCACTATCAACAATCATTTGATTTGCTCACCCCTTATTTACAGCCTGATTTAACCAACATCAAAAAATTTGTGCCGCTTTGTGGTGAACAGGGTAAGCCGGATGAGTCGGATGAGCAAAGTCAGTTTTTAGGTTCCTTGCAACGTGTTAGCTCGCCCTTTACTGAGCAAATGAAGCTAATTGAGCAAGTTGCACTATTTACCCTACCTAACTTAATGGAAAAAGCTCAAAGCCCTGACGAAGTTGAACAAACAGAAGAGATAGTTTTGGAGTTTGACTTGCAAAAAGAAACATTGGCTAAAGCTATTTTTTCTACAAAAAATATTTGTGTCGTTAGCCAAAGTGACTTTGAACGTTTATTTGAACAACAATTAGCTGATGTTAACTTAGACTCTTTTGATGTTGAAGCCTTACCAAAAAAATTAAATGCCTCAGGAGCCCATGTTAGTGACAGCCCTTACCTCATTGCTGATGAATCGTTATTATTAAAAGATATCAACCAACGCTTACGTTGGAGTAAAGAATTTAGCCCCTTATTGCATTTTGGTTGGCGACAAGTTGGTATCACGAAAAAAAAGGCTATTGCTGTTAAATTATTTGCCGGTAAGCATCTCGACTATGACTATCAACAAGTACTCGCAACGTATCAAAATAAGCTTACTGAGGCGGATGCTACAACTCAAATCTCTAGTCAAATTCTTAGTCAAATAATAGATACCAATGATGCTTTGCCAACGAGTCATGAAACAGATTTATCTACACTTGATAACAAACTAAACGAACAAGCTAGACAAAAACAACAAGCATTAAATCAATTATTTGCTAGTCTTAATCAGGCAGGTAATATGGTTATAAATGATACAATTAAAGACATTAACCGCCAAACGCTTGACGATATTTTATCGGTAAATAAAACTAAAATAACGCAAGACGAACAAGCGTCAACGATTATCAATTTCCCCAAAGAGCCGCTGCAACCGTGGTTTTTAGACGGCTTTTTCAAAGTACATTTAGATCATTTCCTCTACATAACCACTGATTTTAATGTCTTTAATCAAAACCTAATAGGGGCTGATATTGGAAAAAGTAAAAAGGCTAACGCTAAACTCATTAACTTTAGCCAAAACAGACGAGTGATCACTGGCGAAATACATTATTTCGATCACCCCTATATCGGCATGATAGTGCAAATTAGACGTTTTGATCCCACAAAGCCTGCTAATGAGGCTATAAGCCAAGTGATTAAGTAATTGGTAAGTTGGAACTCATTCCAACCATTTTTTTGAGAGAGTCTATTTTGAAAGAGTATATAATGGATAAAGAAATTGAAATTCAAGCCGCAGTATTTCGCCGTTTGTTAACCCACTTAGATAACCGCAAAGATGTACAAAACATCGAATTAATGAACTTAGCCGGTTTTTGCCGCAACTGCTTTAGCAAGTGGACGGTTAGCGAGGCTGACAAATTGGGCGTAACCATTGATATTGATACCGCCCGCGAGCAGGTGTACGGCATGCCATATGTTGAATGGAAAGAGAAACATCAGTTACCAGCGACAAAAGAGCAACTCGCTAAATTTAATGAGCTGAACAAGAAATAATCTGATTTAGTCTGAGCGGGTTAATTTCCCGCCGCTTGAGGCATTTTTTGTAGCTTGAGTTTTAGCGTATCAATACTAACAAGCATAATGCGCTATACAGCAATTATTAAAAATATCAGCTCCGAGATATCAGCTCTGAGGCATATGACGAGAGCAGTTATGACTTATCAATATTATATTTTTGTTTTAAGACTGAAATCTCATCTCGATACTTCACCATAAAAGTATTAAATTCTTCGATTATTTTAGGATGATTAATCGTCGATAGAGAAAAATTATCTCGACCAAAAGGCAGCGATTTATTCCAATACAATGTTAAGCCGTCAAAATTGTTAGCCGCATAATCAATACCTACCTTAATATTAATATAAATGCCTTGCACGCGGCTTTTTCTTAATTGCCTAATAAGCTGATCCATACTCGATGCTTCCATTAAGCTTATTTCTCTTTGTTGTATCGCAGGCAAATAAGGCCAAGGTTTAAAACCACGAATTGTGCCTAGTTGAGTAAATTCGTCTAATAACAGCTCTCGATATCGTTCCAAAGTTAAAATACCGTCAATTATTTTCACTGTACTGTTGCTGTATGTCACCCCATGACTTTTCTTCAATATAGGTAACCAATTAGGACTATCAGGGTATTTAAAGTCTATTTTTCCGGCGAGTAAATTACTTAATAACCGTCGCACCGGGTACACCTTAAACTGTACTGAATAACTGTAGTTTTTAGAAAACAACTCTATTAAATCAATAGCATAACCAAAAGGTTTTTGATCTGCTTTGTTGGTTTGGTAATAAGGTAAATAATCTAAATTTTCAAGACCAACCACAAAGTGTCGCTGCTGAGCATAACTAACATGGCTAAAACACCATAAAATACCGAGGAATATCATACTTGTACAGATGCTTGTACAAATACTTTTTGTACTCGTATAAAAAATCATCATTGCTACCAACATTAATCGTTTAAGTGACGGTAAATAAAAACACTTAAAATCAATATTAGTATAAATGTGCTCGATTACTAAACAGTATGAATATATTTTTTTACTGTCTACTGTCGAGAGCCAATTTAATAGTTAACTAAACATAGCTACTTCATCATCAGTTAATTGTCGCCACTGCCCCGCGAGTAAATCACCCAATAAAAGTTCACCAATTTGTTCGCGGTGTAAAGCCACGACTTTATTGCCAACAGCAGCAAACATGCGTTTGACTTGATGGTACTTACCTTCGGTGATAGTCAACAGCACTTCGCTGTTAGCCTTGTTAAATACGTTATTGTTTATATTGCTAGCGGTTACTATTTTTAAAACAGCAGGACGTGTTAACGAAGATTCACCTTGCAGTTGAATGCCTTGTTTGAATTGCTCAATGAGTTCAACCGTTTTATCCGCAGCAATGCCATTTTTAAGCCATACCCGATAAGTTTTTTGGCAATCTTTTTTAGGTGAAATAACATTATGCGACCATCGACCATCATCAGTGATTAACACTAAGCCGGTAGTGTCGGCATCAAGTCGACCGGCAATATGCAAATCAAAGGCTTTATCAACGTCAAGAAAATTTAATACCGACGGATATACTTCATCAACATTTGAACAAATAGAATCAACTATCTTATGCAACATATAATAACGAGATCTGCGCGCAGTTAATATTTTCCCGTCTATGGCAATACTATTATTTTCATGGACCTGCATGGCTGAATTTTTAGCAACTTCGCCATTTACACGAACTTCACCGCTTTTAAGTAGTTTTTTGGCTTCGCTTCGTGTTAATTCGGTGCTTTTACAAATAAATTTATCTAAGCGCATAACTGTTCCTGTAATGATATTTTTGTTGATAATGACTTACTGTGATCATCACTCAACTTCGCTCCAAAACCAGTAACCTTGGTCGAGTAAATTAACCATCAAGTTAATAAAGGCAATATTGCTGCGCCACGGCATTAATTCTTCAGGAGACACAATGACTTGATCACACAGTAGCTTGATCGCTGGCGCAATTTCACAATCAAAGCTAACTTTTTCGCCATTGATGTAACAAACCCCCTCGTTGACCGTATCGCTAAAATAAAAGGCGCGTAAACCACCTAAACGTTTAATGGCATGAATACCAAGCAATTCGCTGACTTCATCTGAAGCAAAAGGCGCTTCGCTTGGCATTAAATCAAGCTCGTGTTTGGCATTCGTTAAAAAATTACCGACAAAGTGTTGAAATAAACTATCGTCATCAAGTAAATTTTGTAGTTGAGTTTTGATGCTCGCGTAGTCTTGCTTAGTTATTTCACCACTCTTGGTAATAACTTGCCGAGCTGGGTCTTCAAGTAACTGTCCGCCTAAATCATGATCAATTAAATGATCGGCAAAACCGCTCAATAAACTAATGGCTGAGTTGGCACGAAAACCCACCGAAAAGCTCATTGATGGCTCTAAAGCAATACCTTCATGAGGAAAACCCGGTGGAATATATAATATATCGCCCGCGGCTAATTCAACATCAATAATGGCCTCAAAAGGCTCAACGTGTAATAGGGCTTCATGAGCAATCACCTCAACATGTGGACCACTATCACCTACTCGCCAATGGCGTTTACCTGAGCCTTGGCAGATAAAAGTATCGTAATTATCAATATGGGGGCCAACACCACCACCGGGAGTGGCAAAGCTTGCCATTAAATCGTCTAAACGCCAATGAGGTAAAAATCGAAAAGGCTCAATAAGCGCTGCCGCTTCTTCGGAAAAATTATCAAGGGCTTGAATAACTAAAGACCAATCACGATCACCTAAATGATCATAACTTTCAAACGGGCCAAACTCTGCCTGCCATTGACCATTTTTCTTAGAAAGCAACCTTGACTGCACGGTTTCTTCCATAGCAATACCGGCAAATTCATCAATAGAGATAGGGTCAGTGAAATCTTTAAAACCTTGGCGAATGACAACAGGTTTTTTCTGCCAGTAAGTGCTTAAAAACTCATTTTGGCTCATTTGGTTTAAATCTAAGCTATACATAATTTTCTCTTTATCTTGTTTGTACAGGCGTTTAACTTGCTGCTTGTATCTTGCAACTTTTACCTTGCTATCGACATACCTGCTATTTTATGCCAAAAACCGTTACACTCACCTTCGCTGTTGAGGAGGAATTGTTTCGGACTAACTAACTGCGATCTAAACTTATCTAGTTGTGCAAATGCCTGTTCGCTGTCGCTGCTAACACGCATAATATCAACGCCCATATCGGCAAGTTGGCTAACTTCGTTGATGAGATTATACTGGTAAGCAGACAAAGTTTGAATGCCATTAAGCACAAAAACTTGCTCTCCTTCACGAGAATTCATTTTTCGACCTTGTGGATAGTTAATACAGCAATACTGACAATCATCTTTTGCTCTATTTTCTGAACGCGCAGTAAAACAGCGTGCTGAGTAGGCTAATGGTAAATAGCCCCACGAAAACACTTCACATTCAAATTGTTCACGTATATTTTCATCTTCCGCTTGCTTTAAAATAGTTTTTAAGCAATCGCCAGAAAGCTCTACCGGCATTAACCAGCGGATCATTCCTTGTTTTAGCAATATTTTTAACGTGGCAAGGTTATAACAATTAATAGCAGAGCCTACAACAAAAGGCATTTTTAAGTCATGCATAATTTGTACAGCACTTAAATCATTGGCCTCAACTAATAATTCGCCATTATCACAAAGTTTTCTCATAGTAACAATTTCAGCCGGTGACTCAACAAGGTCATGGTTGAGATAACAATTTGCTTGCCGGTGTCATGTGCTATTTCACGCCCCAACGCTAACCAGTCTTTGGTTTTTAATTCGCGACGTTTTGAGCAAACCGTTTCACCCAGATAAATAATATCGGCACTTGATTGTTTTGCTTGTTGATAAAATTGTTCAACATCTATTTTCGGCCAAAAAAATAAGTTAGGGCCTAAAGAGAATTTCATCTGTTTTTCCTAATATATAAATATTGTAATAATGCTAGTCAATGAGTACTGCTGACAAATAAATAAAGCAATACCACGACAAGTTACTGCCACTTTCGGTGGTATGCGCCCAATGTGGTCTGTGAGCCTTCTGATAAATTAGCCAAGGTTTGCATCCAGCGTCCTTCAACAACAAAATTTTCTGGGCTTTGCTTACATCTATCAAGTGCCATCCGCCATGTTTTAGCTACTTGTTCAACATAAGCAGGGCTGCGCTGCCGACCTTCAATTTTCACTGACACTATGCCCATAGCCATTAGCTCAGGAATTAGTTCTAAGGTATTTAAACTGGTTGGCTCTTCTAAGGCATGATAAACATCGCCATCAACCTCAAAACGCCCTTTGCAAAGAGTCGGATAACCCGCATTTTCATCTGCTTGGTAACGGTCAATTAACACATTATTAAGGCGTGACTCTAAACCTTGTTCTGTATCTAACCAACGAACGTATTTAGCTGGCGAGCAAGCACCTGCAGTATTAGGCGACTCACCCGTCATATATGAAGACAAATAACAGCGCCCTTCTGCCATAATACATAAACTGCCAAAAGCAAAAACTTCCAAGGGAACTGGACTTAATTTAGCAAGTTGCCTTACCTGTTGTATTGACAATACCCGAGGCAATACAACCCGAGCTACATCGAAATTATTCTTAAAAAATTTAATCGCTTCAAGATTAGTGGTTGAAGCTTGTACTGACACATGACGCTCTACTTCTGGATACTTGCTGGCAGCATAATTTAAGACCCCTAAATCAGCAATAATTAAAGCGTCTGTGCCAATTGCCACTGCATTATCAACTGCTTTTTGCCAACGTTCTTCGTTATCAGCATGAGCAAAAGTATTAATGGCAACATGTAACTTTTTACCTCGTTGATGCACATAATCAGCCGCTTTTGCTAACTTACCATCATTAAAGTTTAGGCCAGCGAAATGGCGGGCATTAGTATCATCTTTCAAGCCGATATAAACTGCATCAGCGCCATTGTCTATGGCGGTTTTCAACGCAGGTAAATTACCTGCTGGGCATAACAGTTCCACAAAAAACTCCAAATTGAACTACACAATAACTTGCCTGATAGTCTAGAGTTTTATTGTTTTGGTTTTATTGATATGAATTAAAGAAAACTTGATCTAGGGCAGTTAAGCTTTTAAAGCAAATGTTAGAATGTCTGTAGACTTAATTACAAGAGTAAAAACGTGCTAAATTTACCATCATTACCGCAACGTTCATCACCACAAGCAAGCCCAACCTTAGTAAATAACCTCCCTTTTTTATTAAAGCTACCATTACAGTTTAAAGCTCGAATAATAACGATAATGCCAAAGGTACTACGTCCTAGTTTGCGTTTATTACCGTTTAAAGTACAAAAATCAATGTTACTACTCACGTTATCTTCAGTATTTCAGGAAGCGCTTAATGAGGACGGTTTTGAGTTTTTGCAAAATAAATGGCTAAAAATAACGATTACAGATTTAACATTAACTTGGTGGTTAAGTTTTGATGGCAACAAACTGGTGATGGCATCAACAGAAGAAATGCTAGACAATAATAACAAGGAAGATGTCAGTTTTAGTGCTACAGGTGATGATTTACTATTAATTGCTGGGCGTAAACAAGATCCCGATACTTTGTTTTTTCAACGCCGCTTAAAAATTGAAGGAGATACTGAGCTAGGTTTAGCCGTGAAAAATTTAATTGATGCTATCGACACCGAACAACTTCCCAGCTCAGTGCATGCTTTAGTGAATTACAGTGCTAATTTTCTACAAACAACTAGGGATGAATTATTGAATAAAGCCTTAACGCCTTAAGCATTTTGATTTTATAGTTTTGCGGCATAAGCTCTCGCTTTTGCCAAGTCTTCAGGTGTATCAACGCCTTCTACTGGCACGTTAGTTTTAGCTACCGCCACATGAATATGTTCGCCTTGATAAAGCACTCTTAATTGCTCTAGCGCTTCAACTCGCTCTAATTGGCTGGTAGGCCAATTAACATAGTCTTTAATAAAACCGGCTCGGTAAGCATAAATACCCACATGACGTAAATAAAATTCACCTATATTATTAATTGACTCTTTGCCTAAAAAACGTGCTCTATCATAAGGAATAGTGGCGCGACTAAAATACAAAGCATAACCATCTTTATCGGTGAGTACTTTCACTGCATTGGCATTAAACGCTTCGTCAACTGAGTCAATGCTAATAGCTAAGGTCGACATACGAGATATTTTTCTCGTGTTAATAACATTTTGATTAGCTAAATTGCTGGCTACCTGAGCTATGTTTTCAGGGGGAATAAAAGGCTCATCACCTTGAACATTCACAATTATTTCATCATCACTAAACTGGTAGTGTGTCATTACCTCGGCTAAACGTTCAGTACCTGACTGATGATCACTGCGGGTTCTGCATACTTCACCGCCAAAACTGTGCACCACTTGCTCAACTTCATCATTATCGGTGGCAACAATGACTTTACTCGCGCCACTTAATTGTGCTTTTTCAACCACCCATTGGATCATAGGTTTACCGCCAATGTCTGCCAATACTTTCCCCGGCAGTCGTGATGATTGATAACGCGCAGGAATAACAACAACAAATGATGTGTTATCGGCGACAGTAGTGCTAGCAGCAACAGTCATCGGTTAGTCTGCTTGCTTGTTGTTTGGAACAACATCATCTACAGAAAGGTGACGCGCTTCACTTTCTAACAATACCGGAATATCTTTATCAATGGCGTAAGCTAATTTATCAAATTTACAAATAAGCTCTTGTTGCGCTTTATTGTAGTCAAGCTTGCCTTTACACACCGGACACGCCAATATTTCCATTAATTTTATATCAAAAGCCATGTTTTATTCTCTTATTTGGTTATTGTTGCAGGTATAAATTCCAACCGACACTTTTCTATACATCGCGTTAATTCTTGTTCATTTTGCTCAGAAAAATTTGCCTCAACAGGTAAATACCACCAGTTATCTGCTGAGAATGTTTGACATTTTACCGCATCTTTCTCGGTCATTAATAGCGGTAGATCTGTTTTAAACTGATTAAAGTCATCCGGAATGAAATCTTTGTGGTCAACAAAACCTTGCTGATTTACTAAATTAAAACCCAATGTTTGTAACGTGTCAAAAAAGCGCTGTGGTTCGCCAATACCCGCAATGGCATTAACACCTTGATGTTGCGTTAAAAAGTTTGATAATGGTATTTTTTTACCGGTATTTAACTGAATAAGCTCACTGGCGTCCAAGATCATCAATAATGAATTATTATTTGTAGTCGCTGGTTCAGCCGGCCTTACGCCATTATAGATAAGTAAGTCAGCTCGTTGTAAACGCCATTGCCCTTCCCTTAATGGCCCAGCAGGTAATAATAAACCATTGCCAAATAGGCGTTTACCATCAATAACAATAATTTCTAAGTCACGTTGCAAACGATAATGCTGTAAGCCGTCATCACTAATGATAATATCGCAACCTTGCGCTATAAGCATTTGCCCATTAGCAACCCGATCAGCGCCAACTACCACGGGCACATGGCAGCGTTGATAAATTAATACTGGTTCATCACCCGCTTGATTACTGCTGCTATTTTTATCGAGTAAATAAGGATAAAACTCGGCTTTGCCACCATAACCACGCGAAATAACGCCCGGCTTTAAACCCATTTTTTTTGCCAATTCAACTAAGTGTATAACAACGGGTGTTTTACCATTACCGCCAATACCAATGTTACCCACCACAATAACGGGCTTACTTAGTTGCATAGACTTTAGCAAACCAACGCTAAAAGCAACTCTTCTGGCTAAGCTGAGTAAGTAAAATACCGCGGTCAGTGGCAATAATAACGGTACTAACCAATATCTTGCACGATGCTTTTTAAACCATACCTTTTCAATTAAGCGCACATCGACTCCAATAAGAAGATCATTCGTTTACGACTCAAATTGAAAACGATGCAATTGGGCATAAGCGCCTTTTTTATCAAGCAAGCTTTGATGATTGCCTTGCTCAACTATTTTACCCTGCTCCATAACAATAATTTTATCAGCGTTTTCTATGGTTGATAAGCGATGAGCGATGACAATAGAGGTACGATTTTTTTGCAGTGTTTGCAGCGCATCTTGAATATGGCGTTCCGACTCAGTATCTAAGGCACTGGTCGCTTCATCTAAAATTAAAAAAGGTGCATCACATAACAATGCCCGCGCAATAGCCACGCGCTGCCTTTGACCACCCGACAACAACGCGCCATTTTCACCAATATTAGTGTCTAAGCCTTGCTCCATATTCAGTGCAAATTCCATCACATGAGCACTTTTAGCTGCCGCAATTATTTCGTCCTTAGTAGCATCTGGTTTACCATAAGCAATATTGCTAGCCAGGCTGTCGTTAAATAACACGACTTGTTGAGAAACATAAGCAAATTGATGACGTAAATCTTTTAAAATATACTGCTCAATATTGACATCATCAATCAATACTTCACCTTGACTGGCATCGTAAAAGCGTAATAACAGTGCGCTGGCTGTCGACTTGCCACTACCTGAGCGTCCAACGAGTGCGAGTGTTTCGCCAGGGTTTAATTCAAATGAAATATCTTCCAATGCCCATCGGGTATTAGCCAGCGTATTTTCTTTGCTATTAGCATCATAATTATAAGCAAAATTAACGTTTTTAAAGGCAATTTTTCCTTGTGCTTTATTAATATGCTTATCACCTATATCTTTTTCTTTGTCTTGATCTAATACCGCAAAAATACTAACGCATGCTGCCATACCTTTTTGAAATTCACTGTTAACATTGGTGAGCATTTTTAATGGCCTTAACAACATAACCATGTAGGTGATCACACTAACAAAGCTACCGGCAGAAATGCTGTCTCTTAACGTGTCAGAATTCACCGCATAAAAAACGAAAGCAAGAGCAAAAGAAGCAATGATCTGAATAATAGGAACACTGCCTGCTTTGGTCGCCACCAACTTCATCCGTTGTTGACGATTATGGTTATTAATTTGTTCAAAACGGCTAAACTCTTTTGCTTGCCCACCAAAAGTGAGTACCACCTTATGACCATTAAAGGTTTGCTCAGCCGCGGTTGTTACCTCGCCCATCGCCCCTTGAATGCTTTTACTGACCTGTCGAAAACGTTTCGATACCACAGTGACGATAATGGCAATGAGTGGCGTGATCAGTAAAAAAATCACCGATAACTGCCAACTGATATAAAACATTAAACCTAGTAAACCTAATACAAAAGCACTTTGCTGCACCATCACTAAAATTGAGTTACTGACTGAGTTTAAAACTTGTTCAGTATCAAAGGTCAGTTTAGAAATTAAAGCACCGGTTGAGGTTTTATCATGAAAAGCCACTGGCATGGCCATAACATGCTCAAATAATTGTTGTTTTAAGTCGGTAACCACATGATTACCCACCCAAGCTAAACAATAATTTGCCACAAAGTGAAAAATCCCACGAAAAATGAATGCCACCACAACAAATACTGGCGCCCACTTCATAAAATTAGAATCCGCCCCTGCTAAACCTTCGTCAATGAGTGGCTGTAATTTTGATAAAAAATACACATCAATGGCGGCATAACCTAACATACCAACAATGGCGGCAATAAAGCCGAATTTATACGGTTTAGCATAGCCTAGTAGGCGTTTGAAGTTTTGCCACGTAGTAGCTTTTAACGGTTTTTCCATGGGAGAAATAATTTCACTGCACATTAATGTAATTACAATAGCTTGATTTTAACGTGATTTACTTAAAACAACCAACTAAATATCTACACCCCTATATTTCAACCGCTGATTCTAGGTTTAAGGCGCGCTAGCAAACCAAAATGGCCATAAATCATCACGATAAGTTTGCCTTGTTATACCTTTTTCAGAAAAATTAATAATAATTTGCCCTGACTCAGCACTATTAAGCAATTGAATATTACTTTCTTGATAACGCTTTACCACATCAGCTACTGGCATACGCCAACGATTTAAAAAACCACTACTAACAATAGCAAGCTGGGGGTTAATGTGGCTGATAAAAACAGCACTTGAAGACGTTTTAGAGCCATGATGAGGTACCACTAAAACATCGACATTAAGCTTGGGATATTCTTCAATTAATTTCGCTTCGACTTTTTTTGAGATATCTCCAGTTAATAAGACCATGTGTTTACCGTCACTTATCAATAGTACACACGAATCATTATTTTTTTCCCCAACAACGGTTGGCGGCCATAACATCTCAAGGGTTAATCCCTGCCAATAAGCAGTTTTTCCTTGCAGACAAACACTGCTGTCTTTATCTTTATTAATATTATAAATCAATTCAGTGATAGTGATGGACTGCTGTAAAATCGCCAAACCACCAGCGTGATCATTATCACTATGGCTTATAATAACCTTGTCTAACTGTTTTATATTTGCGTGTTGTAAATAAGGCAAAACCACCGCCTCTACCATATTAAAACCACTAGCGTACGAAGCACCCGTATCATATAAAATGGCCCTATGTTGGCGTTGAATCAATACCGATAATCCTTGACCTACATCAAAAACAATCAGTTGCCAGTTTTTTGATTTTTTGTTGACCTGCCCAGTAAATGACGAAATACCAATCACAATAAATAAAGCGCAAAATAAAGTCAGCATATGCCTAACATTGAAAATATGATTTGGTTGAAAAAACAACAGTACAACACTTAATAAGCCAGCTAAAACAAGCAGTTGAACTTGTATGCTTGAAAGTGCAATTTCCGCCCATGATTGCGTGGATAAGTAAGACAAATAATACCAAAGTAACTGCAACGTTTCTAAACAAAGCATGATAAAAAACTGCGACAACACTTCAGATATTGGCATTAAGAAAACCGATAACAAGCACAAAGGAATGCTTATAAAGCTCATCCAAGGTACAGCAATAATATTAGCCAGTAACGAAAGCACTGATATTTGCTGAAAAAACACTGCACTAATAGGCAGTAACATTAGGGTTAAACTCAATTGAATAACCACTAACCCTTTAATAAAACGCCACCAAGGTTGACCTGTTGATAGCGCACTTTTAAATCGCCACAGAGTAAGAAAAATAACAGTCACCGCATAAACCGACAACCAAAAACTAGCGGTAAATAAACTAAAAGGCGTGGTGAGTGTGATCAAAAACAGGGTCAACAATAGCCAACGTTTAATTGATATTTTTATTGCCAACAAACGCATGCACCAGTACAAACTGATCATCACTAAAGCGCGAATAGTCGGTAAAGAAAAACCGGCTAAATAGCCATAACTTAGTGCCACGGCCATGCTTAGTCCAATAGCAAGGTAGCGACTATTGAACTGTTGTAATTGCTGGCTATTAGCAAACCTACTCAATGGCAGCAGTTGCACCAATAACATAATAAAAAAATAACTGCCCGTTGCCACCAAACCAATATGTAAACCAGAAATGGCAATAAGGTGACCTGTGCCTGTTGCTTGTAATACCTGCCATAAGTCTTGATTTAAGTCACTGCGCGAGCCAAAACCTAAAGCCAATAATAGTGGTGCTAGTTCATGGTCAAAGGTAGAATTAAATTTAGAATCAGACTTATACAGCAATTTTTTATAATCACTAAAAAGTTGTTGCCTTATCGTCTTGTTAACCGTCAACAACTGATTATTCTTATGGTTAATCACATAACCTGTCGCGCTAATGCTCTTACTGTTAAGCCAAGTTTGATAACTAAAACCACCTAAATTAGCCAAACCATGGCTAGGTTTAAACTTTGCTTTTAACAAAGCTGTTTGGCCTTGTTGTAGAGCTAAGGTGGCTTTTTTCCAACTCAAGCGCATTTGTATGGCTTTATTTAATTTTTGTTCATTGATATGGGTAACGTTGAAATTAAAACGTAATTGCTGATTAGCTAAAGGAGCTTTTTCGGCTATGCTATTTTTTTGTTGTTGGGGTGAATGTAAACTAAGTACTTGCCCTGTTATCCATTGAGGTTTAGCAGACAGTTCAAGCGCATTTACATTATTGTCTTGCCATAGCTGTTGAAAAGTATAAGCATTAAATAACATCCAACTTGCACCCAAAAATAAACCAGAGCTTAAACGCAAGGCCCTACTTAATTGGAAAAAACAGTTTAGTTGAAAAAAATAGTTTAGATGGGAAAAATAGTAAAAAAAGCTAATAAAGAGTAATAGAAGAGCAAATAGCACAAAAATATCTGGCACTATTGGCAAAAATAGTGACAATATAGCACCAATAAAAAAACTAGCTAGCCACCAATCCATAGCGAATGAAAACTTCCTATACTGTTTACCACGTTAGTTTGAATTAATACAAATCCTAAAGATAATAGTCAGTATATGCCAAAAAAGATAATTAAGCGTTTCATGCCCGATCATCAAAGTATTAAGGACAATAAATACTTAAAAATTTTTGGCCGTTTATTACACAATCCACATTTATGGCACCTAAATCGTCATTCGGTCGCGAAAGCTTTTGCCATAGGTTTGTTTTTTGCTTTCATGCCAGTGCCTTTTCAAATGGTGTTAGCCGCCGGTGTCGCTATATTAATACACGGAAATTTACCACTTGCTATCGCCTTAGTTTGGCTCTCTAACCCATTGACCATACCAGCTATATTTTATGCCTGTTATATTGTTGGTACATGGATATTAGGTGCGCCCGAGCAAGCGTTTAAATTTGAAGCCAATTGGCAATGGTTCGTTGATAGCATGTCAACCATAGGGCCAGCATTTTTCTTAGGTTGTGGGGTGCTAGCAGTGATTTTTTCTATCTTGGGCTATTTTTGCATTCAAGGTTTATGGCGTTATAGCGTTATTAAAGCATGGCAAAAGCGCAAAAACAGGTGTAAAAAATAAGCAATATACCCTACTCACTTTTGGGGCGAGTAATTGAAAAGTGTTGATAAGCTCTATCGGTGACAATTCTTCCACGAGGTGTGCGCTGTAAAAAACCTTGTTGAATTAAAAAAGGCTCTAACACATCTTCAATGGTTTCACGTTCTTCACCAATGGCGGCGGCAACATTGTCTAAACCTACCGGGCCGCCCATAAATTTATCAATAATGGCATGCAGTAATTTTCTATCCATAATATCAAAACCCTCCTTGTCTACTTCTAACATTTCTAAAGCAGCCGCAGCGGTTTCTTGATTCACTATACCGTTGGCTTTTACATCAGCATAGTCACGCACACGGCGTAATAATCTATTCGCAATACGGGGTGTGCCACGAGAACGTTTGGCTATTTCAAACGCCCCTTGTTCATCAATGGTTAAATTTAAAAAATGTGCAGAACGTTTAACGATAGTAGTTAAATCTTTCACGTTATAAAACTCTAAGCGCTGCACTATGCCAAACCTATCCCGCAGCGGCGAAGTTAACGCGCCTGCACGAGTGGTGGCGCCAATTAAGGTAAAGGGCGGTAAATCTAGTTTAATGGAACGAGCCGCAGGCCCTTCGCCAATCATAATATCAAGTTGATAATCTTCCATTGCCGGATAAAGCACTTCTTCAACCACTGGGCTTAATCGATGAATTTCATCAATAAACAAAATATCATTTTCTTCTAAATTGGTAAGAAGTGCGGCTAAGTCACCCGCTTTTTCTAAAACAGGGCCTGACGTGGTACGAATACTAACGCCCATTTCATTGGCAACAATATTCGCTAAGGTGGTTTTACCCAATCCCGGCGGACCAAAAATAAGTAAATGATCGAGTGGTTCACCACGTTTTTTTGCCGCTGGAATAAAAATGTTCATTTGCGCTTTAACATGAGCTTGACCAGTATAATCAACCAACATTTTAGGACGAATAGCGCGATCAACACCTTCATCTTCAATGGTTGCTACCGGTTCAATTAAGCGATCCGCTTCTATCATTTTTTTTCCTATTTTTTCTTTTTCGGGCCTCACTTCGTTCGTGCCGACCTACAGTTGATTCTTCGTAACTTGCTATAGCATTGATTTTAAAGCATGGCGTATTGCATCTTCGCTGGACATACCATCAGTGTATATTTTTTTCACGGCGTTGTCGGCTTGAGCTTGTTTGTAACCTAATGAAACCAGCGCGATAATTGCATCCCCCTTATTGGTATTAAACGTTTCAACAAAAGTTTGCTCTGTGCTTAATTGCCTCGGCATGGCATCGGTAGCCGGGGTTAACGTAGCCATTTGCCAGTCTTTTAAACGGTCACGCATTTCAATTAATAAACGTTCCGCGGTTTTTTTACCAACACCGGGAATTTTTACAATGCCTGAAACATCGTCGTGCTTAACGCAACTGACAAATTGATCTGCTGACATCGCTGATAAAACCGCCAAGGCCAATTTAGGACCAACACCGTTCACCTTGATTAATAAGCGAAATAACTTACGCTCAGTTTTATTGGCAAAACCATATAATAACTGTGCATCTTCACGCACCACAAAATGGGTATAGATAATAGCGGGTTCGTTAAGCTCTGGCAGTGCATAAATGCTAGTCATCGGCATGGTTACTTCATAACCAATACCCGCGCATTCAATCAAAATTTCAGGGGGGGATTTTTCAACTAACGTGCCCGATAAACGACCAATCACAGCATAAACCTAAAGAAAACAAATAAGATGACAAAAGCATACCACTATATATTTATACAGTAAAGGCGAGGTCAGATTTAAGCTACAAGTTTTAAGCGATAAGTAAACCGAGTGTACTAGATAACTTGAAGCTTTCAACTTGCTTCTTGATTCTGCGTGTATTGCTGCTGCGCGCAGTGCTACCTTAGTCTGCCACGCACAGTTTTTGTCGCTTGGCCGGCAAGTTTTGCTAGACTTTGGTGACTATTAGCATGACATAGAGCAACGGCCAAAGCATCGGCTGCATCGGCTTGTGGTGTACCGGGTAATCTAAGAATGGTTTTAACCATATGTTGCACTTGCGTTTTATCGGCAGCCCCGGTGCCAACTACCGCTTGTTTGATTTGCCGTGCAGAGTACTCAGCGATAACTAAACCATTATTAGTAGCAGCAACAATTGCAGCACCGCGAGCTTGACCTAGTTTCAGCGCCGAATCAGGGTTTTTCGCCATAAACACTTGTTCAATGGCGAACATATCAGGCTTGAACTGTAAGATAATTTCAGACACGCCCGCAAAAATGGTTTGCAAACGCGAGCCAAGATCTTCACCTTGACTCAGTGCTTTAATGCAGCCACTACCTAAATAGGTGTAACTGCGACCTTGTTGTTTAATAACCCCGTAGCCGGTAAAGCGTGAGCCGGGGTCGATACCTAAGATTATGGACATAAATTTCGGGTGTGTAGATCGATGCTTACATTACAAGGATATAACTTAGACAATGCATGGAGCACATTGTCCTGCCTCGACAAATATTTACGTTGTATTAAATAATTGTCGAGCCTCACTCCGTTCGTATCGACCTACGAATGCTCCTTATCTTCAGTGACAGTCGCTATACCCAATTCAGCTAACTGAGCTGCATTAGCATTACCCGGTGCATTAGTTAACGGACAAGCGGCGGTGGTCGTTTTAGGAAAAGCCATCACTTCACGAATTGAGCTAGCACCGGTCATTAACATCACTAAGCGGTCTAAACCAAAGGCTAAACCGGCATGTGGTGGCGCGCCATATTGCAGCGCTTCAAGTAAGAAACCAAATTTTTCTTGCGCTTCTTCTTCATCAATACCTAAAATTCTAAACGCTGCTGATTGCATGTCTTGCTTGTGAATACGTACTGAGCCACCGCCTAATTCACAGCCATTTAACACCATGTCGTAAGCATCAGACAATGCCCCTAACGGATCCGCTTCAAGCTCTGCGGGCGTTAAGTTAGTTGGCGCGGTAAAGGGGTGATGAAGCGCATGCATGCGACCATCAATTTGTTCAAACATAGGAAAGTCAACCACCCATAACGGTTTCCAATCACCTTCAAGCAAGTCTAAATCTTCACCTAGTTTTAGACGTAAAGCGCCAAGAGATTCAGTTACTACAGTACGGGTGTCTGAGCCAAAGAAGATGATATCGCCAGATTTAGCATTAACTCGGGTCAAAATTGCGCTGACTTCATCTTTCGATAAAAATTTTAAAATAGGTGATTGTAAACCTTCAACACCTGTCGCTAACGCAGCGTCTATATCATTAACTTTTAACCATGGCATGCCTTTAGCGCCATATATACCAACAAACTTAGTTAGCTCATCAAGACCTTTGCGTGAGTATGCTTTAGCGCCTCCGGGGGCACAAATAACCGCAACACGACCATTTTCATCATTTGCAGGGCCTGAAAACACTTTAAACTCAACATTTTTTAAAATATCAGCTACATCAACTAACTCCAATGGATTACGTAAATCTGGTTTGTCTGAGCCAAAACGTGTCATGGCTTCACTAAATGGCATACGTGGGAAAACACCTAAATCAACATCAAGCATTTCTTTGAAAAGCTCAACGATCATAGTTTCCGTCACTGCCATGACTTGCTCGCTCGACATGAATGAGGTTTCAATATCTATTTGCGTAAATTCTGGTTGTCTGTCAGCACGTAAATCTTCATCACGGAAACATTTAACAATTTGATAATAACGCTCCATGCCTGACATCATTAACAATTGTTTAAATAATTGCGGTGACTGCGGCAAAGCAAAAAACTTACCTTTGTGAGTGCGACTTGGCACTAAATAGTCGCGCGCACCTTCAGGCGTTGCTGCCGTTAAAATAGGCGTTTCAATGTCTAAAAAGCCTAACGCTTCTAACGAGCTACGTACTTTTGAAGTAACCTTGGCGCGAAAACGCAGTCGTTCAGTCATTTCAACACGGCGTAAATCAAGGTAACGGTATTTTAAACGTTGCTCTTCTGAATTAACTTGGTTTGAATCAAGTGGCAAAGGTGCTGATTTATTTAATATAGTCAGTTCTAAACCGAGTACTTCGATAGCACCGGTTTTCATACCTTTATTAACTTGCCCTTCAGGACGAGCGCGCACTGTACCTTTTAACTGTACGCAAAACTCATTACGCAACGTGTTAGCCGTAGCAAGTACCTCGGGTAAGTCTGGATCGTAAACCACTTGTACTAATCCTTCACGGTCACGAAGATCTAAAAAGATCACCGCACCTAAGTCACGACGACGATTTACCCAGCCACAAAGAGTGACTTCTTGACCAATATGAGATTCATTAACCTCACCACAATAAAGACTACGCATGGTTTTTGCCTTGATATTTTTAATAAGTAGAAACAAACACTAGCCACTTAATTCAACTAGTGATAAATGCCGCATATTATAAAGCAAAGATTACTAAAGTCACCCTAGTTTATCTTGTTGGTTTTATCGGTTAAAATAGCAGGTACAAAATTGTCTTTAGCTTTAAGAAACGACTCATAAATGCAGCCTTCTGATACTGATTTAACGAATACCGACTTAATCTACTCGAACCCTCAAGCCCAAGTAAAAGACTTTGCTTTTGATGCGCAAGTGGTAGAAGTTTTTCCCGACATGATCACCCGCTCAGTGCCAGGTTATAACACTATTATTGATACCATTGGTCGTCTTAGTCAGCGTTTTGTCCAAGAAAACACCTTAATATTTGATTTAGGTTGTTCATTAGGCGCAGCGACCATCGCCATGCGCAAAGCCATTACGACCAAAGATTGTAAGATTATTTCAATAGATAATTCACCAGCCATGGTTGAACGTTGTAAAATGCATATTAATGCTTTTAAGGGCGATACTGAAGTAGAAGTGATTGAAGCCAATATTGAAACAGTAAAAATTGAAAATGCTTCAATGGTGGTACTTAATTTCACCTTGCAGTTTATTGACAAAACTAGGCGACAAGACTTATTAAATAACATCGCTAGTGGCATTAATACGGGTGGTATTTTAGTTATCTCAGAAAAAATATCTCATGGTGACGCTGTTATTAATGAACACTTAACTGACTTGCATCACGACTTTAAAAAAGCCAACGGTTATAGCGAATTAGAGGTAGCACAAAAACGTACTGCCTTAGAAAACGTGATGCGCACCGATTCTATTGAGCAGCATGTTGCACGTTTAACCAAAGCCGGTTTTAGCCACGTTTCTCCTTGGTTTCAGTGTTTTAACTTCATCTCTTTTATCGCCATCAAATAAGAATTACCATGATTAGTTTCAATAAATTTTATCAACAAATTGCCAGTAATCGTTTAAGCCACTGGTTAAATATCTTACCTGCACAGCTTGATCACTGGCAGAAAAATGAATTACATGGTGACTATAAACATTGGCAAAAAACCTTAGAGGCATTACCAAAACCTCAATCAAGCTGTGTCGATTTAAGCCATATTGATTTAAGCCATAGTGTTACGGTGGGCAGTAAAGAGGATTTTTCTGATGGCGAACAAAAACGTTTAGAAAACTTGCTGAAAAAATTCAAACCTTGGCGTAAAGGGCCTTACCACATTCATGGTTTACATATAGATACCGAATGGCGCAGTGACTTTAAATGGGACAGGTTAGCCGAGCATATTGGCGACTTATCTAACAAGTTTGTTTTGGATATTGGCTGCGGCAGTGGTTATCATTTGTGGCGCATGCGCGGTGCGGGCGCAAAATTTGTCGTTGGCATTGACCCTACACAGTTGTTTTTGATGCAATTCAATGCTATTCAGCACTTTATCAACGATGATAACGTAAATTTATTACCTTTAGGCGTTGAGCAGTTACCTGAACTAAAAGCTTTTGATACCGTTTTTGCCATGGGCGTTTTGTACCATAGACGTTCACCGATAGACTTTCTTTATCAGTTAAAAGCACAACTAGTTAAAGGCGGCGAGTTGGTATTAGAAACCTTAATTGTTGATGGCGATGAAAATACCGTATTAGTACCCGGTGAGCGTTATGCAAAAATGCGCAACGTTTGGTTTTTGCCAAGTAGCAAAGCAATGTGCGCTTGGCTAGCGCGTTGTGGTTTTACTAATATTCGCGTAGTAAATACTGATATGACGGCATTAGAGGAACAACGAAAAACTGACTGGATAGATACCGAGTCGTTATCAGACTTTTTAAATCCAAACGATAACAGCAAAACTATCGAAGGTTACCCTGCCCCACAGCGTGCTATTTTTATTGCCAATAGTTAAAAATTACAGACTTATTTAAGATAACTATCAATAATTTTTTGGTAGCTGCCGTTAGCGATAATGGCATTTATACTAATCAGATTAATTAAGGGTTCAAATTTTAATGAGGGTAAATTTTCAAGAATAAGGCGCTTGATTGAATAATAGCTGGCTATTAAGATTGAAAGCAACGATGTCATTGGATATTTAAGCCATTTAAAAAGATCACTTAGTTAGTCTGGTTGGTATTATACCTTGATCAAACTGTTCACATAATTTTTTGCTTTTAAAACCTGCTTTGTATGCTCTTGAATTAAATAAGAAATGTATTACAAATTCTTTGTCGTAATCTTTACGACTTGAGCTATTACGACGTTTATTCGCTAATAAATGTTTAAAAATATTTATTTCCATTACCACCGCATCAACTCGACCAGAAAACAGTAAACCTATTTGGCTTTGTTGATCGGCTAGCTCAATATAGTTAGTATAATTTGTAAAAATAGTATTATAACGCTCGCCTAAAAATTTAGTCGCGTTTTGAAAAGCTGCCACTTTTAAGTTAGCTAAATCAGCAAGTTCATCAATAGTCAGTGTTGAATCAGCAAGCGTAACCACTACATTTTGATAAACAAATGCCCCATTCCTTTTTATGATTGACTAACGTAATAATGCCATCAAAATTTCGACTTTGAAAAACGTTCAAATGACGGCTTAACGGTAAGTAGGTAAAACGAACAAATTTATCACTTTTTGCAAAGGCCGCCTCTATAATTTCAAGTTGTATGCCTTTGTCTTCATTAGCCATCACAAAGGGTGGCTTTGATAAACCTGCAAGCATTTCTATATGATTATCTTGCCCCCAAGCCAAGTTATGCAATATGCATGCATAGCTCAAAAAAACAAAAATAATTGTTTTAACTAAAAAATTCAAGAAATATTACTCAATTAGAAATGACCGTTTGATACGATTAATGATTGTTATTATAGTAGCATTATATATTTATTATAGAATTATAGGGATAAATAACACATGAGTGAAGTTTGGCTTGAAAGACGTTTAAAGAAAGTATCTAAACGACAACAAGATCACCGTGACCCATTTCAACGTGACCGGGCCCGCATTCTACACTCTGCTGCTTTTAGACGCCTGCAATCAAAAACCCAAGTAATGGGTAGCGGACAAAGCGACTTTTATCGAACGCGTTTAACGCACTCACTAGAAGCGGCACAAATAGGCTCAGGCATTACCTCACAACTTCGTTGCAAATATCCAAAGCTTTGCCAAGTTTTACTCCCTAACACCGATAGTTTAATTGAAGCCATTTGTTTGGCTCACGATATTGGTCACCCTCCGTTTGGTCATGGTGGTGAAGTTGCGCTGCATTATATGATGCATAAATACGGCGGCTTTGAAGGTAATGGCCAAACCTTTAGAATTGTTGCCCGTTTAGAGCCTTTTAGCGAATACCATGGCATGAACCTTACTCGCAGAACCTTGCTCGGTTTGATGAAGTATCCGCAAACGTTAGAAAAACTCAATAACCCGACTAGTAGTACTAATATTGATAATTTCAGACAACTAAAAGCCTGTGAGTGGCATCCACCTAAAGGTTTATATAGTGATGACAGCGACATTATAGATTGGCTATTAGCCCCTTTATCCCCAGCAGACCGCGTTTTATTTCAAAACATCGGTAGACGAAAAAATGGTCATAATAAAACCCGTTTCAAATCACTTGATTGCTCTATTATGGAGCTAGCCGACGATATTGCTTATGGCATTCACGATTTAGAAGACGCCATTGTTACGGGCATCGTCAATCAACAAGACTTTGAACTCCATGTTATTGAAAAGCTAAAAGCATTAGATGATGATTGGCTAGCACAATACTGTCACACGTTAACAAACAAACTATTTAGTGAACAACATCATTTACAAAAAGACGCTATTGGTGGTTTGGTCAATTATTTAATTACCTCTATTGAATTAACTGACCTAAATGAGCGCCACAGTGAAGTAAACTTTGCAGAAAAATTATTAAGATATAATGCAACCTTACCTGAAACCACCCTGCAAGCTCTGCAAATATTCAAAGATTTTGTTTATAACTTTGTGATAAAACAAACGAGTATTCAACGCCTTGAATATAGAGGTCAACAAGTTGTGATGGAATTGTTTGAAGCCTTATCGTCTGATCCCTTAAGACTGTTACCCAAAAATAGTGCTAGGCGGTGGCAACATGCAATAGATAATAATGAAAATGCTTACCGCGTTATTGCCGATTACGTTGCCGGCATGACCGATGAATACGCAAGCCGTTTACATCAGACCCTGTTTGTTGCTAATGCGGCTGGCACGTATCATTTGAGTTAACACGGAAAATATATACACGGGCAACAATGTTTTATAACGATTCAACAACCGTATAAAACAAGCATAATTATTAGCGTTGATCAAAATCATTAGCATGATGTATATTTGTAATGTATAACTTATTTAAAAGGTAGTATTACATGCATAGAACACAAATATATTTTGAAGATGAATTGATCTGTGAAATTAAAAAAGCTGCACAGCAAACTAATGTATCTATGTCAGCCTATATTCGTAATGTTTTAAAAAAAGAACTCGCCAACAAACAGGCCTCTGAACAACCACTTGATTTTTATGATTTTATAGGGCTTTAAACAATAGTTATCACTAACTTTTTAGGTGCCTCTGGTGATCTTAAGTGGTTTACTCTTTTCGGATTAGATAAAGACCTTTGGCTCAATTTTCAAGCATCGCACTACTGAACTTAATATTATTGATTCAAGTGCAGGTACTTTTAGCACCGCTTGTTTTGCCCAAAATGGCTCTGTGGTTGCAGTTTCACAACATTTATTTGGCATCTTTTTGATATAATGCACATTTTGCCCCCGCAGGGTCTTCAATCACTACGTAACGATCATCACCCATATTTTTGATATTTGTCACTAAACGCCCTTTTAGCATTTGCACTTTGCCCACAGCAACGTCAATATCACTGACTAAAAAATAAGGTAACCATACGGCTGGCATGTCGGCATTAGCGCCCTTAGCATGGCAAATGCCAGTAGCAAAACCATTGTTTTCATTTTGTTCTGCTGTGGTGTCACTTTGTTTAACGCTCATCGAAAAATCAACATAAGATTCCCCATCACAGCTCATGTTTACCGCTTCACTTTGCCAACCGAGCACTTGTTGATAAAAACCTTTAACTAATTCAGCATTAGGCACAGATAAGTCCATCCATGCCATTTCACCTATTTTATCACCATACATAAGTCACTCCTGCTAATTTACGTTATTTTAATTTAGGGTTCTTTGGATAAAAGCGCTCTGGCAGTGCGCTAATATGTTCAAAAAAACGAGTATCTTTATAGGGTAGTTTCATAAAGCCCGAAATGCCAATACCATCAATACTGGGTAATAGTGTTAATAGTTCTGCTAAACACTGGCTAAACTCAGCTTTTTTATCGTGGTTGAGCAGCATTAAATAACTGTGTATTTTCAAATGGGTTGGCAACACTTCAAAAATAATGCAGCCGGTATGATGAATTAGGTTGAGACGCGCTAATACTGCCATTATTTCATCGGGTAAATATAAATACTCATCGGGATCTTTGCCATCTTCAAAATAAGAATGTAAACGAGTAATATCGTCGATATCGGCAACATCACTGATCTCAAATGATATTTTCTGCTCCGTGCCAGCAACAAAAGGTTTGTTTTGATCATCGCGTTCTACATGTAGCGTATTACGGGCATTAAACAGACAACTTTTAAACATGCCAATGCGAAAAATGCCTTGTGCTAAATGGATCATATTATTGACAGCACTTTCAAACGAAGCTTTCAATTCAAAATCAAATAAGGTTAAATTAGAATCAATATAAACGCCCTCTTTTGCCCAGCGAATAGCTAAACCGCCAACCACAGGGAAGTTACCTAATCGACCTAAAGCGGCAATAAAAGCTTTTTCATTATCGCCCATGCCCATCAGGTAGTTTTTATAATATTTCTCTAATTGCACATCATCAATATCATTGAGGTGTTCCCCACTCGACTCTTCCCTTAAAAATGATTTACGTGAGCCATAGACAACGGTATCGATATCACCATCTTGTGCCGAACCTTTAGCTTTTACCCAAATAGGAATTAAGGGTTTTGCTTGTATAACGGTTGGTGTATCAGACAATACTAATTGCTTTAAAGAAGATAGGTTATTAAAAAAATAGTCGCCTGCTTGGCAACGTTTATGTTCATCATCACTGAGCATGGCGGTTAACACCATCGCTAACGCTTTTGGTAAACCTAAGGCGTTGGGCTCAATAATTTTAGCGCCATACCGACATGATTGCCCCGAAGCGATGGCATATAAAGTGGCGGCTAAACCTTGTTCATCAAAACGCGGCGAAGACAAGCCACCACTGATTTGCTCTGGGCCAATAAAATAAACATCACCTAATCTAGCGTTAGTGTGCTGTAAATCACTACTCATTAAGTCCATAACATTGTTGCTGGTACTCTGTCCTTGTACATCAAGTTGAGCGACCACCGAAGAGCCCCAATCAATAAGTTGTACTAAACCGGTTTCTTTATCAAAAACCACATTGGAAGGCTTAATGTCACCATGCACATAAGGCTTACCTTGTGAAGAGCCCTGTACGTGCGCATTCACATCACGCAAGTAACATAAAATATCAGCTAATTGAATAGCTATGCTCACCACTAATTCTGGTGCCAGCGGGCCTTGCTGGTAAGAAAGTTGTTCTAAGTCAATGCCGGGGGCACGACTCATTTGTAAAACAGATTGGCGTTTTATCTTTTGATAATCGATAACTTGGGGAATTTGAGTATGACTTAACTGACTTTGAATATCGGCTTCTTCACTCAGCCGGTCTTGCACATGTTGTGGTAAATTTAACCGTGAAAATTTAAAGACCACATCATCATCAGCAATGTTTTTTGCTGAAAAAACAAATCCATATGCGCCTTTGCCTAAAAGGGCAATTTGGCTATATCCAAGCTGCCTTAATTGCTGCTGACAAAGCTCTACCCACTGTTTTAACTTGGTAGCATCTTTATGATTAAGCAGGTAAATAGACTGCTCTTCAGCAATATAAAAGTGTTGAAGTTTTTTCTCTGTATTCTGGTTAGGTAGGGTTGCGGTCACAAAAATATAGCCTGCATACTAAACTTAAATATCTATTGTCAGTTCAAACTTATACATCATGTTACCTCGAAATACTCGTTTCAGCGAGAATTAAAAGGCTTAGAGGCAAGGCATTGATTGAAGAGAATGGTTGTTCAGGCGAATATGCTCCTGCATTCTCTAAGAAGCTATCAAACATAAGATACTCATTCTATTTACACCTGTA
>JAESPR010000039.1 GCA_016765685.1 Colwellia sp.
AAATATTTTAATTATCAAGTATCATATTTTTATTACTTTTAGACAAATATCGAAAATAATGAATAGAGATACTTTAGAACAATTTTTAAATCAGCTATTAAAACCTGAGCAAATTAAAGATTACGCGCCTAATGGTTTGCAAATTCAGGGGCGAGATGAAATTACTAAAATAGTGACAGGGGTAACCGCTTCACAAGCGTTGATTGATCAAGCCATTAATGAAAAAGCCGATGCGATTATTGTTCACCATGGTTATTTTTGGAAAAATGAATCTTATGTTATTCGAGGCATGAAACATAAACGCATTAAAGCGTTACTTGATCACGATATTAATTTGTTTGCTTATCACCTACCGTTAGATATACATCCTACCTTAGGCAATAACGCTCAACTGGCAAATTTATTGAACATAAAGGTAACCGGCCCGCTAGAATTAGGTAAACCACTAAGTGTTGCTATACAAGGTGAGTTGCCAGCAACTTGTTCGGGTACCGAATTAGCACAGTTAATAAATTTCAAACTTAACCGAAACTGTTTACATATCTCCCCACCGTCCAATAAACCAATTAATAGTATTGCTTGGTGCACCGGTGGCGGACAAGATTATATTGAACTTGCCGCAGAGCAGGGCATTGATGCGTTCATTTCTGGTGAGGTGTCTGAAAAAACTACTCATATTGCTAAAGAGATGGATATTCACTTTTTCGCAGCGGGTCATCATGCCACCGAGCGTTATGGTGTTAAAGCGCTCGGTGCACACCTAGCCAATAAACATAACGTTGAGGTTGTTTTTATTGATATTGATAACCCCGTTTAAGTCTTAACCCTATTATAAAGTAGATATTAAAGGCTCAATACTTAAGGTGTTGAGCCTTTTCGTGTTGAATTTTTAACAATAACCAGCTATTGGGTACGAAAACCAGCCTTGTCATACACAAAACCATCCTTCCATTAAGTCAAGATAAAGGTTAACAGTATGTTAAAAATGCAAAAGTGTCTCTTTGGTTTTGTAGGTAAACATACCATTGGTGATATTTATAACCAATTAGTCAGTTTTATATGGTTACAAAAAATAAGGTTATGTTGCTTATTTGTTGATCTGTAAGTGCCAGAATATTAAGCGATAAAAATTATTGACCATTGGGTCAGGTTATGAGGTTTTACATCGTGCGATAAAAACAAAAACATTATATTAACTAAAAAATCACAATTGGATGTGTAATTCTACAACTAAAATAACAAATAAGGATTTATCATGCAGTTTAAATCACCAGCGTTGCTGGTCTATTTCTGTGCATCTTTAGCTCAAGCTACAGATGTTACAAACGCTTGTTTTAACTGTCCGCCATTAGCTGTAGTGGCTCGCATTGTGAACAATTAAATCAAAACCGCGTATTGTTTTACTTATGTCGCTAGTTGTTCGCCAGCACCATCAATTAAAATATCTAAACTAAAACTTCACCTTGTAAATTTTCCATGGTGAAGCCTAATTCAAATAATTGTTGAAACAACATCATGCTCTCTAGTTAAAATGTTAGGCCGATTAAGGTATATAAAATCAATGAAGCAATCCCCCCTACAAGGGCATAGGGCAATTGGGTTTTAACATGTTCAAAATGATCGCAACCACTAGCAATTGAGGCTACTACAGTGGTATCTGAAATCGGTGATGCATGATCACCGAAAATACCACCCCCTAATACCGCTGCCACCAGAAAAGGTACCGGTAAAGCACTTGCCATTGCCACAGGTACCGCTATAGGAATTAAAATTGCAAAGGTCGCCCAAGACGTACCTGTTGTAAATGCAGTGAGTGCGGCAATTAAAAATATCGCCGGTGCAATTAAAAAGAG
This sequence comes from Colwellia sp., assembly GCA_016765685.1. Classification (GTDB taxonomy): domain Bacteria; phylum Pseudomonadota; class Gammaproteobacteria; order Enterobacterales; family Alteromonadaceae; genus Colwellia. The sequence goes on from JAESPR010000039.1 coordinate 1,854, forward strand.
CGGTAACGAGACATTAATTAATTGGCTAATATAAATACCGGTACCCAATGTTTTGATAGCTTCACCAAAAGAAAATGACAAGACTAAAATACCTAAAACAGGTAGCATTTTTTTTATGCCGTTGTAAGCTACTGTGATGATTGTATTAAAAGACATTAAACGATAATGACCAATAAAGAGTATTAATATTGTTAATGAACCGATCACCGACCAAAAAACAGAAAAGGCACCATTACCACGGCGCATATCACCGTTGCCAGTCACCAGTAATAAAGTTAACGCAATAACTAATAAAGACACTAGTGGGATCCACATTACTCGCGCCGGTGCTTGCTTGATTATCTCTTGATCATCACCGTTATAGCTTCTTGTTAAGCTATGTTTCATCGGACCATAAATTTTACCGGTATAAGCGGTGTAATAAGCTAACATTACGGCAATAATGGCGTAAAAATTATAAACAATAGTACCCATTAAAACAGCCACAGGGTCTGCTAAGTTATAACCGTTAAGCAAACCTAAAACATAGGCTCCCCAACCATTGATCAAAATTAGTATACTGATAGGCGCACACGTAGAGTCTAATAAATAGGCTAACCTTGCACGACTGAAGTTATGTTTATCAAATAATGTTTGGCTCGCCATGCCAGCGGTAAACATGCTTAAATTACTGTCGGTGAAAATACTGCTACCAATAACGGTTGGCAGCATACCTGCGTGGCGAGAGTTCTTCACTAGATTTAATTTTGCTAGGTGAGCAATAAAACCATTGACCGCGCCACAATGGTTCATTAACGCAACGAAGGCACCAATGATCATGCTAAAACTAATGATGTAGACGTTTTGGATAGATAAAAACACATTAACGATACTGTGAAAACTGTTAACAACACCGGTAATTGGCTGCCAATTAGCCGCCATAATAAAACATAAAACTACGCCACTGAGCAGAGCCATTAAGGCATTTTTCCGCCACATAGCAATTAAAATAGTAATAATTGGCGGTAATAAACTTAATGAACTGTCTTCCATAATGATACTTTTATTTTAATTATTCACTTTGTTCTTCATTAGTAACAGCTAGTGCAAAAAAAATCAATACATTAGTAGTTGTTATATTAGCAGTTATTAAATTAGAAAAAAATAAAGTAAGGTGGTTTTTAGTGGTATGTTAGTGAACTGCAAGGCTGATAAAAGCAAAATCGAAAGTAACTGACTTAATTTATATATATTCAGTAGTCACATCGTTTGCTAGTGGCTAGTTGCTCGTTTTGCCAGCGGCTATGGTCAACGTTGAAAGTTGTGCCTCAAATTGTTCATTGCCCGCTTTTATTTGATAAAGCTTTACTAATAAATAATCGAGCTCTGGAGCAAACCAAGCATAGGTGATACGCTCTTTGGATTTTACTTCACGTTTAAAACGAATGCTTTTAACTAAACCAAACGGTAAAACTAATTCTTCTTCACCATCATATTGGTAGGCATAATCCTTTACTACTCCTGAAGTGCTAATAACAGCATAATGATAGTTTTTATGTTTATCATCAGCAATCAAGTTTAATCGATGTTGTAAGTGATAACTCAGTTTATCTTGTAAGTTATTGGAAAAATCTAGGGTATATTCTCTTTTTCGTCCAATATCTTTGGCTTGATTTTTTGCTGCGTTATAGTGCCATTCATAATGTTTATCTCTTCCCGTACCTTCTCTAGTAAAAGTATAATGCTGTGGTATCACTTGGTTGTTTTTAATTGTTAAAATAGACGTTTCACTGCGTTTTTGGGAAAAAATAAGCCATTCAATATAGGTTTGATAATGGTAATTAATGGTGCCATTAGCTTGATAAGTTAATGTGCGAGTAGCAGTACCGACGGGATCGGATTTATGTAAAACGGTGTATTGTGCGGAAAATTCGGGCAAAGGTAGGGGATTTGAATTTTGTTGCTCAGTTGTCGCAAGGCTAACAAAACAAATAAAGGGTAAAAGAGCAAGTAAAACAGCTAGAGGGAATTTAATTAACACAAATAATCCTGAAAAGTATAAAGGTAAATAACACTTACCTTTATACTAACAGCTTATTCGTCGTTCGCATAACCAGCAGCAGGTAAGATACAACCATCTAAAATTGCCAGTTCACTTTGACCCTTTATTTGCATGCTTAATCGTTTTTGACAAAACCATTTTATCACTAAAGGGTAAATTCTGTGCTCTTGCTCATGAATCCGACCTGCTAAATCATCACTGCTATCACCATCAAATATGGGCACTTTTGCTTGTAAAATAACCGGACCACCATCGAGTTCTTCGGTAACAAAGTGCACACTAACACCATGCTCTTTATCACCAGCATCAATTGCGCGTTGATGAGTATTTAACCCTTGATATTTGGGTAATAAAGATGGGTGGATATTCAACAGTTTACCTTGATAATGTTGGACGAAAGCAGGTGTTAATATACGCATAAAACCTGCAAGTACAATAATGTCAGGGCTGAACTGATCTATTTTAGCGATTAACGCTTGGTCATAACGTTCACGGCTAGCAAAGTCTTTATGTGAAAGCGTGTCGGTGTTAATACTAGCGTTTTGAGCACGAGTTAACCCATAAGCATCACTGTTATTTGCAACGACACCAACGACTGAGCCTGGGTAATCAGTTAATTCACAAGCATTAATAATTGCCTGCAAGTTAGTGCCACCACCTGAAATTAATACCACTATTCGGCTAGACATTTGTTTTCCTGCGTTATTGATTAAGAGGGGAACTCTTTAAGAGAAAATAACTTGCTCTTCAGCATCTTTTTTATCGGTAATAGCGCCAATGTGCCATGCGTTTTCACCGTGAGCGGTTAAAACGTCGATGCTTTGGGCTACTTTATCTTGAGGAACTACGATGATCATGCCAACACCGCAGTTAAAGGTGCGATACATTTCGTGTGTCGTAATATTGCCATTTTCTTTTAACCAGTTGAAAATCGCAGGCCATTGCCAGCTTGCACCATTAATAACGGCTTGTGCTGTTGCAGGTAATACCCGGGGAATGTTTTCCCAAAAACCACCACCGGTAATGTGAGATAAAGCATGAACATCAACCTCTTTTAGTAGTGCTAATACAGACTTAACATAAATTTTTGTTGGTTCGAGTAAATGTTCACTAATAGCCTTACCGTTAAGCAATTCACTGGTATCAGTATTGTTTACTTCGAGTACTTTACGAATTAACGAAAAACCATTTGAGTGAGGCCCTGATGCACCTAACGCAATTAATTGATCGCCAGCAGCCACTTTAGTGCCATCTATCAAACGGGACTTTTCCGCGATACCAACACAAAAACCCGCGATGTCATAATCACCTTGATGATACATACCCGGCATTTCCGCTGTTTCTCCGCCTACAAGTGCACAACCTGCTTGAATGCAGCCTTCCGCGATACCTTTTATTACCGAGGATGCAACGGCGACATCAAGTTTTGCGGTGGCGTAATAATCAAGAAAGAATAATGGCTCAGCGCCTTGAACTATTAAATCATTAACACACATCGCCACTAAGTCGATACCAACCGTATCGTGTTTTGCTAAATCAATCGCTAAGCGTAATTTGGTTCCCACACCGTCAGTGCCGGCAACTAAAACAGGCTCTTTGTAGCCCGTAGGTAATTGACAAACACTACCAAAACCACCTAAGCCGCCCATAACTTCAGGACGAGTAGTGCGCTTTACTGCGCCTTTAATGTTCTCAACAAGGGCATTGCCAGCATCAATATCAACACCAGCATCTTTATAACTTAAAGATTGTTTTTGTTCGCTCACGGGAAACCTCAAAAAATTACCGATAGAATTACATCTAAATAAGCTAAACTTTAGTCTTACTTAGGTTTTAAAAGATGCGTATTCTACCAGTGCCAGCGCACATACTCAAAATCTTTATCCTAAATTAATAAAAAATTTTATTTGATGATAAAAAACAGTTTGGTTGTGATAATATCAGCGTTATAAAATTGCTGACTTTTTTTCTTATGTTTAAAAAAAATTATTCTTTACTATTTGTTATGATTGTCTTTTTACCGTCTATGGTACTTGAGGCAATTGAAGTTAAAGGCTTGTATCAAGCAAGTATTGTTATTAACTCTCAAAATAGTAGTGATAGAGCTAAGGCTTTAAAAAAAGCGCTAGCGGCAGTGATGTTAAAAGTGGGTGGTGAAAAAAGCGTTTTAGATAATAAAATTATTAAGCAGTCTTTAAGTAATTACCGTTTATATTTGAGTCAATATCGATATCAGCATAAAACACTTCAGGTTGCGAATAAACAGGGAAATAATAAACAGCTGTTTTTATTAGCTAGTTTTAATGAAGAAAAAATCAACCAGTTATTTCAACAAGCTAACTTGCCATTATGGGGCAGTTTGCGACCGCAAGTATTACTTTGGCTTGTTGATGAACAGGGTTTGACTCGCCGTATAATATCAAACTCATCAGCGTCGAATTTACCTTTTATAGTCAATGAATTTTCTACTCAACGTGGTTTACCTATTATGATGCCGTTGATGGATTTAACCGACACTAGCCAAATTAAGTTGAGTGATGTGTGGGGACGTTTTCAACAACCAATAAAAGAAGCATCAAGTCGGTACCTTGCTGAAGCTATTGCGGTAATGAGAATTTCAAATGCTAGCTTATTGACCTCACCAGATCTTGAAAATAATGAATCGAGTGATTGCGGTTTGCTTTGTGCACCACCTCAACACAAAGAACAAAACTACGTGCTTGATTGGAGTTTGCTCGATTGGAGCTTAATTAAAGGACAGCAAAAGTTTAGTCGACAATATCAAGGTAGTGATCCCCAAATATTAGTACAGCAGGGTTTGGCTGACATTACTGAGTTAATTTACCAACGTTATGCTTTATCAACAAACAGCCATCATGATTTTATTATTGAAGTTGCTAATGTTGACTCTTTAGCAAGGTATGTGGATGTGTTTGCTTTTTTAACTAACTTGTCATCGGTAAAGTCGGTAACCTTACTTAATGCTAAAGGTAGTGCTAGACGCTTTAACTTGCAATTGCTTGGCTCTAGTGATGCCTTGCTTGCTTCGTTAAAGTTGAACAAGCAACTGCGGCAATATATTGACCCTCTAGCGCACTTTAACGACAATACTAATGAAGAAAGTGGTGCAGAGTCGGTTCCCATTTTTTATTGGGGCAAGTAATGAAAAACACTTCGCAACTCACTTTGTCAGTACAACTACCGGATGATGAGATTTTTGAAAATTACCTTAGTGAATTAAATAGTTCAGTGGTAAGCCAGTTAATATTATTTGTTGAAGCGACAATGTTAGGCCAATCAAACCAAGCAAGGTGTTTGTATTTATTTGGGCTGACGGGTGTTGGAAAATCTCATTTATTACATGCTAGTAGTGCTTATGCCTCACAATTAGGTAAAACGTCAGTGTGCTTGTCTTGTGCTGAGTTATTACAATTGTCGGTGGCAGTATTAGAAGGTTTAGAGCAATTTGATGTTATCTGTTTAGATGACATTCAATTGCTTGGTGGTAACACGCTATGGCAACAGGCAATTTTTGATTTATACAATAGAGTGTTAGAACAAAACCATTGTTTGATCATTAGTGGTGATCAAAGTGTCGGGCAATTAGGATTAACCTTACCTGATTTAAACTCGCGTTTAAATTGGGGACTAACAGAGCAACTTAAACCCTTAAGTGATGCTGAAAAAGTTACCGCGTTACAATATAGAGCATCAAAGCGAGGTTTGGTGCTTAGTGATGACGCGGCAAATTTTTTATTAAATAGACTATCTCGTGATATGGGAAATTTAATTGCGGCCCTTGATATTCTTGATAAAGCGTCTATCCGTGAACAACGTAGAATCACGATTCCTTTTATTAAAAAAATCTTAAACATTACTTAACCAACAGACCCTAATTCTTATTCAATAGAGAGCATTATGAATTTTGTTAATGTTGAAAATAAAAAAATATCTCCATCCAAAATCATTTGTATTGGTCGCAACTATGTTGATCATATAACTGAGTTAGGTAATGAAGTACCTGATGAACTAGTCGTTTTTTGCAAACCTAATTCAGCAATATCAACTCAGTTACAGTCTTTTCATCAAGAGCCTTTGCATTATGAAGCTGAGCTGTGCTTTCTTTATCGACAAGGAACATTTACCGCTGTTGCTATCGGTTTAGATCTTACTAAACGTACTCTACAAGCGAAGTTAAAAGCAAAGGGCCTGCCGTGGGAACGAGCAAAAGCTTTTAATGGCGCGGCTTTGTTTAGTGACTTTGTTGCTATTGAGACTGTGGATAATAATTTGACTTTAGAATTAGCGATAGATGGCAAGGTAAAACAAACTGGTGGTGTGGCGTTAATGATGGTGAAACCCGATGAAATTTTAACGCAATTACAAACTTTTATTGAACTTGAAGATGGTGATATTGTAATGACGGGGACACCAAAAGGGGTTGGACAGATAGTGGCGGGCAGTGAATTTATTGGCAAAATAATTTGCCAAGGTAAAATGCTTATATCAGCAACTTGGTTAGCTGGGAAGTGAATGTAGTAATGTTTAAAGCGAGAAGACTTTAAAGCCTTAAAGCCGTCACGCTTTGAACTTTAATGTTTGGGTAATACTTTTTGATAATATCGATAAAAAGCAGCTTGTTGGTATTGGTTTGTTAGTTGTGTTTTTGTAACATTTTTTCTTGTTGCCTACGGTTGGGCTAATGGTTAAATTTTCTATCCAATCACTTCCAGGTATCATTGCTATTGGTGCAGGCACGTTAGCTAAAGCCGCGGCACTATCAAACTCAGGCAAAACTCTACTGACACTAAAGAATAATCACCAGCGCTTAATGGCGTAAAGCCTATCGCTTTGCTGCCGTTAATAGCCGTTAGTTCGTCATTGGGGAAATATAAAACTAACGTAACCATTTTCTTCATCAATACCTTGCCTAAAGACGTTTCTAATGCCAGCTGAATCCTGCATCTTGAGGTGATTGGGGTATAAATTATAGGCTAATTGTTTTCTTCTTTTGGCTTGCGAATACTAAGACCGAGTTCTTGCCCTCTATATTTCGCATAATAACTACAGCCTAAAAACATAAACGATGCGAAAATAAGCTCTAAAATAGCCCAAACTCTATCACTAGGTAATACCCACAATGTCGTTAAACTGTGTAAAAAATAGATCAACACAATAAAATTTGCCCAAGCATACGTGTAAGGATTACCTTGTAATAGCCCTTTGAGTGGAAAAAGTAAGGGTAAAACAAACAATATCAGTGTTGTTGATGTACTTAAGGCCGTACTCGGCGATAAAACTAATAACCATAACGGCATAAAAATAAGTAAAGAAAAATAACCAAACAAGGCTATTTTTTTCAAATTATTAGTAGAAATTCTTTGAGTATTCATTGGTAGTTACCACTTATAAAATTAGCATAAAGTTAATACATTGCTCGGTGGTCTACCGATAATTGCTCTGTTGCCATCACTAACAATAGGGCGTTCAATAAGTTTTGGGGTAGCAACCATAGCAGCAATTAAGGTTTTATCATCGGCACCTTTAAGATTTTGTTCTTTAAATTCGGTTTCTTTAATACGCATCATTTCAATAGGAGAACATGACAATTGCGTTAATAGTTGCACTATATCATTTTCAGTTATCGGCTCTTTAAGGTATTCAACTATGGTGGGTTCTTTACTTGAATTTTCTTTAATTAGCTCAAGTGTTTGACGACTTTTTGAGCATTTTGGATTGTGATAAATAGTTAGCATCAGTTTTTCTTCTTTCCAGTGGTAATGATTAAATGACTTAATGATAAGCTTTAAAGTTTATAAGCGTTTTAGTTTGTTTTCTTGCTCTTGAAATTGCAATATTCTAGCTTTAATTCGTTTTTGTAAAAGCGGTTGTTCTTCGACAAAATTATAACTGGTTTGTAACTCATCTACCGCCTTTTTATAAGCGCCTAATAAAGCGAATACTTCTGCTTTGGTTATGTGCATTAATCCTTGTTTATCTTGCTTTCTATATATGGTGGTTAAAAGATCGTATGCAATGAAATTACTAGGGTTGACCAATAAAAAATCTTGCAGTACCGTTGCCCCTTGTTCATATTGCTGTGCTGATAGTAATGCGTTGCCATAATTTAAGCTGACCACTTGATTATTAGGCATCAGTAAACTTAAATCGGCTAGCATGGTTAAGGCTTGTTTATATTCTTTTAAAGCTAAATAGATATCGGTTAACACATCAATATAAAATAAGTTATTAATGTCTTCTTTTTTTAACGCCTCTAATATCACTTTAGCTTGTTGGTATTTACCATCTTCAAAATAGGATACCGCTAGCCCGTATTCTGCACCTGCTTTTAATGAATAACTTTGTTTTTGCAATTGGCGCTTAAAATTAACAATATTGTCTTTGGAGTTACCTTGGTAGCGAGCCTGAATTCGAGCTTTAGCTAATTCAAAGCTTAAACTTGGTGGTAATTGTCTAACTGGGTAATTATGAGCTCGTTGTCTAGCATCTGCTATTCTTGATTCAGGTAATGGGTGAGTCAATAACATGGCAGGTGGTTTACTTGCATAACGATACTTTTCAGACATTTTACCAAAAAAATTGGGTGCACCTTGGGGGTCAAAATTACTATTAGCTAATAAAGCGATACCAACTCTATCAGCTTCTTTTTCATTACCACGCGTATAGTTGATACTTGCTTGTTGTGACGCTGCCATTGAAGCACTTAATGCAGCCATACCAATAGTAGGATTGACCAAAGCAAGTAATATACCTGAAACCATGCCCGCCATGGTTAAGGTTTGGCTTTTGCCTTGTGATTCTAAACGGCGAGCTAAATGACGCTGCGTAACATGGGATATTTCATGGGCAATAACGGATGCAAGCTCGCTTTCATTGCTCGCTGTAGTTAGTAAACCGCTATGAATGCCAACATGACCACCAAAAAATGCAAAGGCGTTGAGTTCATTATTATTGATGAGAAAAAATTCAAAAGCGTAATTCACATCATGAGCATTTCTTACTAGTTGATTACCTAAGTCATTAATATACTCTATTAAAACAGGGTCTTGTATGATAGGTTGGCTAGCGCGAAGTTGGCGCATCATCGCAATACCTATTTGTCGCTCTTTATCTAAAGAAAGCACACTAAAGCCTGAAATGCCGATATCGGGAAGTTTATTTTTATTACTTCGATCGCTAGCCTGAGCATCAAAAGCAAAAGTGCTAGCGGTTAAGACGGTAATCATACAGCTTAGCAAGAGAGGTTTTATGTTAAACAATATGAAATCCTGTTACTTTTATAATGTTAATTAAATTAGTTAGTTAAGGCTGCTTTTAAGTCATGTTACTACCGGGTGTTTGCTGTTCTGAAGAAGGTTCTCTAATCAAACTTGGTCATCTTGTGTTATTTGACCGCAACAGCGTGAAAAAATTCGGATAACAGATCCGTTTTATAAGTTAGCCCGTTTTGTTCATTTAACTTTGTTCATTTAACTTGTTTGTTCATTTAACTTGTTTGTTCATTTAACTTGTTTGTTCATTTAACTTAGTATTGTTTCCGTTTATTTTAAGATAATATGACATATAATTGTCTCAGATTCCCTTGATAAAAAAAAGAGTTAAATAATGATTTTTCAGTATGACGCTAGTAAGGAAAAGTGTCCTCTGCCATTGGTTAATTTACGCTTGATGTTAAAAAAAATGCAAAAGGATGATATTTACCTGTTAAAACTGAGTGATGCAGGCTCAAGAGAAGATATTCCTAAATTATTGAATAAACTCGGCTATTGTTACAAACAAAGTTTTATAGACCATGGTATTGTAGAACTCACTATATACTCGTGATACGTCAAAATGCGGATTTCAGGCATCCCCGTAGGGCTGGTTTAGAAACGCTTTATGCTGCGTTATTGATTTCGACAATAGAACAACTATTCTCATCAATCAATGCCTTGCCTAAAGGCGTTTCTAATTCCAGCTGAAACCTACATTTCGAGGTAACACGAGTATATATACCTAAGAGATTTATTAACCCTCCTAAAGGAACGTTATGTTTAAGTTGTTCAGCGACTGGTATACCAGAAAATTTTCAGATCCCCATGCGGTAGCTCTTGTGGTGATATTATTGTGCTCTTTTCTATTTATCGCTTTATTCAGCCAATTATTGATGCCGGTGTTAGTGGCTTTAGCTATCGCTTTTTTATTAGATTTACCCGTTAATAAAATGGTTAATTTAAAACTGTCACGCACGGGGTCAACCGTTCTGGTTGTTGGCACTTTTGTTGGCGTTACTTTAGTTGCTATGTTCGGTTTGATGCCCATTATTTGGCAGCAAAGTAGCAATTTACTGCAAGAAGTTCCACATATGGTGTCAGAAGGGCAAAAATACCTATTAACCTTACCGGAAAAATACCCTGATATTATTCAAGCGGCACAAATAGAAACGTTTATTTCTACTATAAAAGAGAAATTTCTTGAATGGGGAGAAGTGGCACTTAAGGCGTCGCTTAATTCAATTTCTGATCTTGTTGCTTTAATGGTTTATCTTATTTTAGTGCCTTTGATGGTATTCTTTTTTCTGAAAGATAAAAGTGATTTACTAACCAGTTTTAGTCAATTTTTGCCAAAAGAACGTCGTATGGCTACGCAAGTAAGTAAAGAGATGAATCAGCAAATATTGAACTATATTCGCGGTAAAGTGATTGAAATTCTTATCGTCGGTATTTCAACAACCATTGCCTTTATTGCCCTTGATTTACGTTACTCTGTTTTATTAGGGGTTTTGGTTGGCCTTTCGGTGTTAGTGCCTTATGTTGGTGCAACAGTAGTGACTATTCCGGTATTTTTAGTGGCCTTATTTCAATGGGGTTTTAGTAGTGAACTCGGTTATGTGATGTTAGCTTATGGCATTATTCAAGCCATTGATGGCAATGTTATTGTGCCGTTATTATTTTCAGAAGCGGTGAATTTACATCCGGTGATCATCATTATAGCGGTAATTTTGTTTGGTGGTTTATGGGGTTTTTGGGGGGTGTTTTTTGCGATACCTTTGGCTACCTTAGTGAAAGCGGTAATGAATGCGTGGTCTTCAACGCAGGAAGACTTCGAAACAGCAACTTAGAAGCGAACGGTAAGTCAATTTTACTTACCGTAAGGTGCAACTGAAACTACTTCGCTAACGCATTTAACACATCGAGCACTACTGTATGGTGCTCTTTGGTTTTAAACTTGTTAAAAACATGAGAAATTTTCCCATCTAAGTCAATTAGAAAGCTTAATCGGTGAATTCCATCATACTCTCTGCCCATAAATTTTTTTAGTCCCCAAACACCAAAATCATCGGCAACTTGGTGGTCAACATCCGAAAGTAGAGTGAAATTTAGGTTATCACGTTGACAAAATTTTGCTAAACGTTTGGGCTCATCTGGTGAAATACCCAAAACAACCGTGTTTAAATCCTTTAGTTGCGTTTGAATATCACGTAATCCTTGTGCTTGCACAGTGCAACCAGGCGTCATTGCTTTTGGATAAAAATATACCAGTATTTGTTGTTTACCAATAAAGTCAGCTAACGCTAGCGCTTTTTCATTTTCATCTTTTAAAGTAAATAATGGCGCGTTATCGCCAATAGTTAGGGTATTCATATAAATCCTTGGTTAAGTATTTCTTTTATACAAGGCTATGAGTTGTTTCTTTTATGCAGCCTTGCACGCCAAATTGTTCACATAGTTGGAGAAAATCACTTTCAATATCATCAATGCTAATTTTTTTCGTTACGGCAATAGAAATACAGGCACTCATGTTATGTGTTTTTGGATGTATTTCAGATTTTAATGAAGAGATATCAATTTTTCTGGTAGCAAAAAATGCGGTCATTGCTTTTAAAATGCCGGGCTGATCCGTGCCGGTATATTCAGCTTGGTAATGCTCAACGAGATCGTATGACTTATGACCAGAAGTGCGCTTCATCATCGTAATTAAGTCTAAGCTGCGGGCAACAAGAGGAATTCTAGCCTCAATTTTATTAATGGCACGATTATCACCATTTAGCAGCATAATAAAGGTGAACTCTAATCCGAATATAGCCATCCTGCTATCTAATATATTACAACCGCATTCACTTGCTAATTTAGTTAATTCACTAACACAACCTGTTCTATCAGAGCCCATGGCTGTTAGCACTAAATATTGAGACATTAAAACGCCTAGTTGATGAAAAAAGTGATTATAGCTTATTTAAAAGGCAAAAAATAACCTTAGCGAATTATAATAATATTCTTGTGTTTGCAAAAACAGCCAAGTACCATGGAGCGCTAATTATTTGATGCTGTTTTAAGGTTAGTTTTTAATAACAGAATGGAACCAAATAGGGTTTATACCGTCAAATCAATACTATTTCATATACCCAAGTGGTTTTTCTCAGGAGTTTTAATGAGACGTAAGTTGTTTTATTTTTCAGTGCTTAGTTTGACATTATCAGCATGTAGTGGTGTTAATAACAAAAACGCACAAGGCGATTTTGATTACGCTAAAAAGCAAGAGTCTAAAGAATTTATAGTTCCTGAAAACTTAGATACACCAGCCAAAAAGCAAGAGTTTCTAATTACTAATAAGATCAATCATCAAGGCCCTATTGGTGATAAGGTCGATATTAGAGCGCCGTCTTTAGTATTACCTCTTGCAATATCTTCACGTGTCGTTGCTGAATCTGATCAAGCGATTATTTGGTTTGATAAGGTACTTGAAGATAAAGATTTACTTCTATTTATTAAAAACTCTCTTATTAGTCAACTAATGTCTGATGATGTCAGTTATGACACCGTTGACTTACCTATAGCTGACGATGATAACTTGAAAGGCACTACTGAGGTTTTTGAATCTCAGTGGTATCATAATGTAGTAGAAACCGGTTGGTTGTTTACTGATGTTGAGTTATCAACAAGTATGCGTTTTCGTTATGAATTTTATCTTAAACCTCATGGGCGCAGTGTTTCATTGACGGTGTCTTTAATTGATTATATGAAAACTGACAATGATGGAGGTACTAAAACTATCGATCCTATTGATAAACAACGTGCCGAAATGGCGATGTTAAATGAAATTGTTGGTCAAGTTGATTATAGCTATCGTTTACAAAAACGAGAAAATCGTTTAATGCGTGCCAACCAAAAACTCGTTACTATTGGTGAGAATAAACAAGCTGAAGCCGCTTATATTGTTGAAATGGCTTTAGATAATTTGTGGGATAATATGCCTATTTTCTTTGAAAGATATGGCTTTACTATCAGCGATTTAAACGAAACAAACAAAATTTATTATGTGGACTTTTCTAAACCTGAAAGCAGTGTTTGGGATAGTATTTGGGGTGATGAACAACCTGCCATTGAAATAAGTGACGCTAAATACCAGTTTGTCTTGGCGCCATTAGATGATAAGGATCATAAAACGTCAGTTAGTATTTATAATGCTGATGGTGAACCATTAACGTTAGAAACGTTAGAGCGAATTTTCCCTGTGATAGAAGCCGGTTTATCTTTTAGAGATTTTTATTGATACTTAGTATAAAAGTAAAAAAATTAAAACGCTGCTATGTCAGCGTTTTTTTTTGTCAATTGTTGGCATTTTATGTTCGGTTTGTTGAGATCTTGGTAAGGTTTCCTTTAAATCATTTAGGCTTTTATTGCGCATTTTATGATGAATGTTTTTTTGAAAAATGCTTAAGTTACCAATAAAAATGATAAAAACAATAGCTACAATGACGTAAGCGACCCAACTATCCACGAGTTTCTCCTGTTGTATCGGTGTTAATTTGAATTGACCTATTATGCAAGCTTAACTCACAAACGTTGATATTGTTGCTAAAGCGTTTTACTAAGTTGGGCAAGTTTTCAAGTATTGTCGATTTGCCAGAAAGATCACTATTGAATAAACACTGTTGCAGATTTTCTAAACTAAATGCGGCTTGATATTGCTTGGCAAGAGGGACGTAAGACAAATGCCAAGGCTCTGCGGCAATGCCACCGCGATAACAGTCATAAGGAAAATAAAAACCAAATGTTGCTGCATTATGGTCTAACCACGTTGATAGTTTTGCCATTGGGCCTGAACTTTCATATTCCCATGGCTCTAATTGCAAGGGTTTTCCCGCTAATAAATTAGCCGCGTAAATATCAATATCACAACCCCAATGATGCCGACTAACACCAGGTAGAGCGGAATAAAGCATAATTGCTGCTACTATTTCATCTTCATTGAGTTCAGTAATATTTACTTGCTCACCACCACTATTTTTAATGGCTGTTTTTCCGGTGAATTTGTTATTCCAAATAACTAATTGCCGCTCAAATGAGCGAAAACCACTGGCAATTTTTATTTCTATGTCAGCTTTTGCGGCACTTGTTACTAATGCTTGAAAGTCAGTTAGCATTAGGCGATGAATACCTAATGTTTTGGTGTTCGTTGGGGTTTCAAAATAATGAATGTGTTGATCAGTCAAACCAAGTACTTGTGCGAATATATCATTAGTAATAATTTGGGCTGATTTCATGGCGTTTATTCTGCTAACAAAACATTTTTTAAACAGGCATAATAAATATCGCAAAGCTGTTCTAAGTCTTTACAAGCAACTGATTCATTAACTTGATGAATAGTGGCGTTACAAGGCCCTAGTTCAATGACTTTTGCCCCCGTTGGTGCGATAAATCTTCCATCTGAGGTGCCGCCTGATGTTGACAGTTGTGGCTTTATGCCGGTAACGGATATTATCGCTTGGCTAACGGCCGTTAAAAAATCACCTGCTTCATTACCTAGTTCTGTAATAAAAGGTTTACCGTTGAAAGTCCATTGAATGTCATAATCTAACTGGTGTTTATTTAATATAAATTCAACTTGCTCAACAATGAGTTGATCTGTTAATTCTGTACTATATCGTAAGTTGAAAAGTGCACTTAAATGCCCAGGTACAACATTGGTAGCGCCTGTACCTGAGTTTATGTTTGAGAGTTGAAAGCTGGTTGCTGGAAAATAGTCATTGCCGTTATCCCAATGTAATTGACTTAGCTCAGTTAGTGCTGGCATAGCCATATGTATAGGGTTTATTACCTGCTCAGGGTAGGCAACATGCCCTTGTTTTCCTTTAATATCAACAGTAGCCGATATTGACCCACGGCGACCATTTTTAATAACATCACCAACGAGGTTGGTACTGGATGGCTCGCCAACAATGCAATAGGTGATTTTTTCGTTGCGGGCTTCTAACGTGTCGATAACACGCGTCGTACCATTGATAAATGGCCCTTCTTCATCGCTAGTAATTAAATAGGTGATAGCACCATGATAAGTCGGATAGTCATTTACAAAACGTTCAGTGGCAACAATCATTGCGGCAAGGCTACCTTTCATATCTGCCGCGCCGCGACCATAAAGCATGTCATTAATGATGGTTGGTTCAAAAGGAGGGGTATGCCAAAGCGCTAGATTGCCTGCGGGAACAACATCGGTATGGCCGGCAAAACAAAATATCGGCACACTCTTATGTTGGTTATTTGTTTGACCATCTCGTCTTGACCATAAGTTGGTGGTATCTTCGAAAATCATGGTTTCGTTAGTAAAACCAAGCTTTCCTAAACGCTCTTTCATTAATTGCTGACAACCGGCATCTTCAGGTGTTACCGATGGGCGAGAGAGTAAATCAATCGCTAATTTTATTACTTCACTGACTGGCGCTGACATACTTATCCTTGCTATTTCGATGTGTTAACTATTTTAAATGGCTAAGAAAACTTTATTGAAAAATATGTTGATAAACATCGGCTTTAAAACCTAGATGCAACTGACGGTTTGATTCATCTGCACTAGTTTGCACAAGTAACAAGGGTCTTTTTAACAAGGTAGGCTGTGCCAATACTTGTTCAAACGCAATATCATCAGTTAAATTATTTTTAATCTCATCACTGAGGTTTCTGTAGGTTGTGCTGCGTTTGTTAAGCAGAGTGTCCCAATCATTTAATTTCACAAAACGTGTTAGTAGCTCTGTTGTTAATGGTTGCTTTTTAAAGTCATAAAACTCATGTTCGATATTGCTTGCAATCAGCCATTTTAAGGCTTTTTTCACAGTATCGCAGTTATTTATTCCGTAAAGAGTGATTTTTGTCATTTTCTTTATTGCCTAAGTGTCAAGTTGAGTTATTGAATTACTCGGTAATCTTTGGCCTTTAGCGCGGCAATAGCTGCATTTAAGGTGTCTTTTTTTACTAAAACATAGTCGGTATCAAAAGTTGAAATAGCAAAGATACTAATTTTTTCATTCGCGAGTACGGTTGATATGCTAGATAAAATACCGGTTAAGGTAAAGTCTAGCGGGCCAACTACTTCTAGTGCCTGCCAGTCAGGTTCAGCTTCGTCACTTTCTATAGCAATGTTTTGCGGTAAAACAATGGATACTTCGTCAAAAGTTTTAGCAATGAAATAAATGGGTGCAGCAAAAACTTGTGGCGGAATATTACTGTGCTTAGGTAAACTATGAATGGTAAAACACTCATCTAAGAGTTTTAATGTTAGCTTCATTTTTGTCCTTAGTGTTGAGCTGATTAATAGCTCTACTATAACGATTTTTTACTATTTTCTCTAGCGATGGTGTGAAACTTACAGTGAAAATGATATCCACAAAAGCTGTGGATATCATTGTGCGTAATCATGTGATTAAGTTGTAATGCATTAATTTATAAGGTTGTTTTATTTGGTGCGAAATATACGCCCCTTGGCTTTAACAAATCATTACAAGTTTATTTTTAAGTGTCTTTTCCAAGTTGCTGTTAACTGCTATAGTTAGGTTATGAACTTATCCGTAGTACAACTCATAAAATTGGGTCAGCGATATATTAAACTTTGGCCAGAAAAGGCTGAATTAGCCCAATACTTTGCTGATTATCACGCAGTACAAAGCGCTCGTTTTGTTTGTCGTTATTTTCCTGCTTTAGCCTTGTTTACTTTTATTATGCAGCTTTATTTTGCTTCAGGTTACTTTACTGGTGTTGGCAGTATAACTAATGCGATGAATGCTTTACCACAAGCATTAGTTTATGGGCTGTTCTTGTTGTCAATTCCAGTGCAACTGTTAGTCGTTTTAGGGGTGAAAGCCGATAAGTTTCTACCCCCTTCATTAGCTTCATGGTATCGCACCGGTTTGGAAAAAGCGAAACAGCAGGCTAGTCAAAATAAATCAATAAACTTGACGGTTTCAAAACCAAGGTACATTGATTTAGCCCAACTATTACAGTTAACCTTTGCTTCTCGGCACTATTAGTTTTCCTGACCATCCACCTTTCTATTTTATTTTTAGTCTATTTTTTTATATAAACGTAACAGAAAATCTGCCTGACAAGTAAACTGGGTCATGGTTTGAAGTTGTGTGATTAACGTTGGTGAGGCTTTAAAAGCAAACGGTGTCATGGCTAATAAATTTAAGACATCAATACTGTTATCAAAATGCATTGGGTAGGTTAATTTTTGTTCTTCAATAAGCGTTAATTCATTAATTTGACTTTTACTCACATCATGCTCGTTTGCTTGTCGATAGATGAGCTGTTTCAATTCAAATAAATGCAACGCTGCGGGTGTTACGGTTAAAAGGTAACCACCATTTTTAAGCAGTCGAGTAAACTCAGTTTCTAAAATGGGCGCATAAACGGATATTAGCCAAGAAAAATAATTATCACTAAAACTTAATTTAGATAAAGTACCGACACTAAAATGACAGTTTTGATAACGTTTTGCCGCAATTTTTATGGTTTCCTTAGCAATATCAACCCCGTAAACTTCATTAGTCTCGGTTTTATGTTGATGAGTATAAAATCCTTCACCACAGCCAGCATCAAGCAATGGCGCATTTTGCTCACCATATCGTTGATAAAGCGCCAGCATTTTTGCCACTAAAGGCTGATAGAAACCTTTATCAAGAAAAGCCCGCCGAGCAAACACCATGTCTTTATTATCACCGGGGGCTTTTGAGTGTTTAAACTGTACCGGCAGTAAGTTGACATAACCTTGTTTGGCTTGATCAAAGCTATGGTTATTAGCACAACAATAAGTTTTGTCAGAAAGGATTAACGCTTGCTGACAAAGTGGACAAAAATAGCTTGCTGGCGACGACATAGCTGTTAACCGTTGAAAGTTGACCAAATGGGCGCGTGATCGGACGGTTTTTCTATGCCGCGTAGCTCATAATCAATATCAGATTCTATACATTGTTCAGCTAAGTTTTTTGTCGCTAAAATAACATCAATACGTAAACCGCGATTATCATCAAAGCCGCGCGAGCGATAGTCAAACCAAGAATAACGTTCAGTGCGCTGTGGGTGAAGTTGGCGGAAGGTGTCAGTAAAACCCCAGTCCATCAATGTTGTTAACCATTCACGTTCTTCTAGTTGGAATGAACACTTGCCGCTTTTTAACCAACGTTTACGGTTTATTTCACCAATACCAATATCTAAGTCAAGGGGAGAAATATTAATATCACCCATAACAATGACTTGATCGTCTTTATTATGATGCTCACTTAAATACATCATTAAATCTTGGTAGAATTTACGCTTGTAAGGGTATTTTATTTCATGGCTAATATTTTCACCTTGGGGAAAGTAACCATTTAAGACGGTAACTTTTTCGCCTTTATTGTTAGTTGTTTCTACCATGATCATACGACGTTGTGCTTCTTCATCGTCTGTTGGAAAGCCTTTTTGTACGGTAATAGCGGCTTTTTTACACAGCATAGCCACACCGTAGTGGGCTTTTTGTCCGTGAAAATAAACGTGATAACCCATCGCTTCAACCGCTTCGAGTGGAAACACTTCATCGTGTACCTTAATTTCTTGCAAGCCAATAATATCGGGTTGATGTTTATCAATAATGGCTTGAAGTTGGTGCAGACGAGCCCGAAGGCCATTAATGTTAAAAGAGATAATTTTCATAGCTAGATAAACCCATCATTATTTTTTTCAGATCTTGCTTGTTTAGTTGAGCTGTCGCAAGCTATTTTTACAAAAACTTTCAATAATTAACATTTAACCTGCCGGTGTACTTTAGTCAGAAAAAAACAAATGAGTAATAATAGGTAATATTAATAAAGTTTTATAACTTTCGGTCGATAACTTCTTTACTAGACATACTTTTATAAAAAGTTTTGTAAAACCTTGTAAATAAGAGATACTTCCTTGACTGTCAATGTTGTCGACCAAACATTTAACACTTCACTTGAACAGCAACCTGCTGCTTCAGAGCCGCTATTGCATGAATTGCAATTGGGTGAGCAGTTAAATGCATGTGTTCATCAAGCGAGACGGTCAGATTTTTCTTTAATGTTAGCAATGCTTTGTGATGATGTTAGAGAGCAAAGCCAGTTTATTCTGCCGCAAACCACGCCTATTGATGGTACGTCAACGGACGTAAAGCAAGTCACCGATAGGGTGTTGAGAAAGCATTTCGATTTGCCGGAAGCCGCGCCTTTAGCAATAAGTAATTTAGATCAAATTGATCTTTATAATCAAGGGCAACTTGTTGCCGATGACCAGTGGGCGGCTCTGCATTTAAGTAATGCATTAACACCTAAACCTCTGGCTTTTCGCAACGACGATAAGCACATAGTCAATGACGTATTAACGAATACCACCTTGATTTGTCAGAAAAAACATAGCCAAAAGCACACTAAGCAAGCAATTAATAAGCCGCTAAATGTGCAGGTAGAAAACTGGCTTAAAGCGGTTCAAACTTCAATAGTTAAATCAAACTTAATGGATGTTGTTGCCGCATAAAAGTCTTAGCAATTCCTTAGCCATCCTTCATAACTACCGACCACAACATTGTTTAAACTTTTTCTTTTTTTTAATCGTCCAAGCAGTTGGGTAATTATTGCAAGGGCATAGTTCTTTGCGAGTAATTTGAGCGAGCTCGCTATGTTTAATAATATCGCCATCAAGATAACACCAATGCGGGTTTTGATTTTCATTGGTGGTATTTATCTCTACTATAAAACGCGAATTTTCTCTTAATTCACATAAGGTATTGTTAGCAACATAAAAAGCGGAAAATTCGACAAATTGCTCAGGTGAGTCAATTTGTGCAATATCACTGCCTGAATGTATGTGCAGCGCAATCCATGTGCAACTGTTACTCCAATCATCTATCTCTTTTAACGATTGAGACGCTTGGCTACTTTTAGCATAAGTAGCGTAAATATATGGGCTATTACCAACAACATAAGCACTAAAACGCGAGCGCATTAATTGCTCAGGTGTTTGAGGAAATGCCTTTTGCTCTATCAATAGCTGACAGCAGCAAGAAAAGCGTTGAGTGGAACCGCAAAAACAGAGATTATTTAAAGGCATAAAATACTATTGACTTAACAATTAACAGTGTGGTCGATATTTTACCATTGCTCGCCTTATTAGTCGCAAATAAAAGGCAATTGGTGGTTTTCCCTTACACTTTTACCCTAAATTCAAATAATCTATTGCTAGGTAAATATTGATCAATGTCTATTTGATCAGTATAACTATGGACGTCCAAATAAAGTCAAATTATTAACTGAACTATCCTTCTTATTTTAAGAGACAATAAATTTATGAAATTAAAATTAATAGCTGCAGCGTTAAGTGTTTCTTTAGTTGCTTGTGTCAGCACTGAAGACTCTGCCCTAAATAACGTTGAAACATCAACCGCAGCCACGATTGTTTCAATACCTACGGCTAGCACTGAGCTTGCCAATGTTAATAACAAAACCATTACTTTAAAGCAGATAATGGCTGATCCTGATTGGCTAGGTCGAGCGCCAGAGTCTTGGTATTGGGGCGATGACAGTCGTACTGTTTTTTATAATCAAAAGCAGTTAGGTAATCCACTAAGAGATTTATTTGTTAAAAACCTAACCTCAGACAAAGACGCTGAGTTGGTTAGTTTATCTGAACGTCATCTTGTTGCCGATAAAGATGCCAACAGAAATAGTGCTAATAATCGTGAAATTTATAGCTTTAACGGTAATGTATTTGTTAAAGATTTATCGAGTAAATCAGTAAAGCAAATGACTCATACCTCAGCTCATGAAAGTAATGCCATGTTTTTAACTAATGGTAATATTGCTTATCGAGTCGGTGATGTTTTTTACAGCCATAATTTAATGACAGGCCAAATAGTTGAATTAGCAAATTTACAAATGGCGGAAAAGCCCAAAGGGGTAGAAGAGCCGAGTGGTTATTTAGCCAAAGAGCAACACAAACTTATCAGTTATATTGCTTTGCAGCAGCGTAACGTTAAATTAAAAGCACAGCAAAAAACTGATTTAGCCGAAAAAAATGTCACTATCACAGAGACAAAATATTATTTTGGCAAAGGCAATCGCGTTAGTCATGCAAGTTTATCACCCACAGGGGATAAATTATTAGTCAGTATAACATCGGCTAAATCAAGCCGAGATAAAACTGACATTATGCCAAACTATGTGACTAAAAATGGTGTTATTGCGGCTGAAAAAGTGCGCGCTCGGGTTGCCAATAATCGTCAATATAAAGAAGAACTCTTTTTTATTGATTTGAAAACAGGTGAAAAGTCAGCATTAAGTTATGAAACGTTACCTAATTTTGATACGGATGTATTAGCCGAGGTCAAAAAAGAAAACTATGCTCGCGCAGGCAAAACTTATACCAGTAAAAAGCAAGCCCGTAATATTCACTTATTGCAAATGTGGTTGCCAGTAAAGTGGAGCAAAGACGGTAGCCAAGTAGCTTTGATGTTAGAAGCTTGGGATAACAAAACCCGTTGGTTAACGACGGTTGATTTTGCTAAGAATAAATTGGTAAATCAGCATGAATTGCATGATGATGCGTGGATCAACTGGAGTTTTAATGAATTTGGCTGGTTAGATAACGATGCCCTTTATTATCTGTCTGAAGAAAGTGGTTATTCGCACCTTTATCACAAAACTTTAAATAACGGTAAAACTTATCAACTTACTTCAGGCAAGTTTGAAGTGAGTAATGTCACGTTAATGCAAGACCAACAGCGCTTCATTTTTAAAGCCAATAAAAAACATCCCGGTATTTATGAAATTTATCAAGTTAATTTAGCCAAAAAAGTTAAAGCATTAACTAATTTAGGTGGTAAAAACGACTATGCGCTTAGCCCTGATGAATCTAAACTATTGATCGAACATTCTAGTTTAGTCATGCCGCCAGAATTGTATGTAAAATCGTTATCTTCAAATGTAAAAGCTAAGCAAATAACCCATACGGTGTCTGAGCAATTTAAAGCCATGCCATGGACCGCGCCCAGTATTGTTGCTATTGCTTCTAGCAATCAAAAAGAGCCGATATATTCTAGGGTATATTTGCCGAAAAACACGGTTCAAAATACGGGGAAAACCACTGAGAAAAACCGTGCTGTTATGTTCACTCATGGCGCAGGTTATTTACAAAACTCCCACCTAGGTTGGTCAGGTTACTTCCGCGAATTTATGTTCCACTCCATGTTAGTACAACAAGGATATGTGGTTATAGACATGGATTATCGTGCCTCGGCGGGCTATGGGCGCGACTGGCGCACTAGTATCTACCGTCACATGGGCAAGGTAGAAGTAGAAGATATGCGTGATGGCGTTAATTGGCTTGTTGAAAATGCCAATGTTGACTTGAAACGAGTGGGTACTTATGGGGGCTCTTATGGCGGATTTTTGACTTTAATGTCAATGTTTACCGCACCTGATTTATTTGAATCTGGCTCGGCAATTCGTCTGGTGTCTGATTGGGCTTATTACAATCACGGTTATACCTCAAATATTTTAAATACCCCTGCAGATGACGCTATTGCCTATGAACGTAGCTCACCTATTTATTTTGTTGAAGGCTTAGAAAAACCATTGTTGATTAACGCACCTATGGTTGACGACAATGTGTTTTTTGAAGATACCGTACGTTTAGTGCAGCGTTTAATTGAGTTAGAAAAGCAAGACTTTGAAACGGCTATTTATCCGGTTGAGCCTCATGGTTTTGTGCAACCTAGTTCATGGTTAGATGAATATCGTCGTATTTATAAATTGTTTGAAAATACTTTATAGCGATAAGGTTCAAGCTAGCGGTAGCGAACTAAATGTAACGAATAAGGGCAACCATGTACGGTTGCCTTTTAGCTTCTTTTTGAATTAATCAGATAAGCAATCGAAAATAATAAACCACCCACTGCGCCCCATAAATGGGCATCAACCGCAACACTCGCTTCAATTAAATCACTGATATCCGTGCTTGCACCATAAATTTGTTCATGGGCTATTTTTAGCCAAACACCAACAAAAAGTAAGTAGCCCGTTTTATCTTTAGCACGAATATCCATTATGGCACCAAAAACAAATATGCCATGCAATACCCCAGACAAACCAACATATTGTATTAACGAGGGGGTATAATAATAGATGCCAATGCTAGTACTGAGTGAGCAAAATAAAAATAAAGAAAGGTAATTTTTAATAGTGTAAAAGCGACCATGTAACGCCCATAACATAATTAAAGCGGCTAGGTTCAATACTAAATGGTAACCATTGGTATGTAGAAAGTGTCCAGTAAATAATCGCCAAACTTCACCCTGATTAATTAACTGCCTTTGATAAACTAAAGCTTGCGTGACTGCCTCACCAATAAAATACTCGCCAAAAAAAATAAAAAGTGAGGCTGAAAGGATGATTATAACGAGTGTGGAATGCTGTCGTGAAAAGGGTAAAGTGCTTAATTTCATTTAAGTGAGGCTTTTAGGGCTGAATTCATCAAAGCTTGAGTATACAATGTCGCCAGACTAATTTTAAACTACTTGTTACTTTTTATGGCTAGAAATCTTTGCTTATCATGCCAACGACCAGTTAAAGCCTGTATTTGTGCTTTTTTTTGCGAAATTAACAATGAAATTCCGGTGTTAGTCTTGCAACACCCCAGTGAAGTGAAACAAAGTAAAGGTACTGTGGCTTTGTTACAACACTCGCTAAATTTTTGTCAGGTTATTGTCGGTGAAAATTTTACCGAGCACACCGGGCTTAATGAAATACTAACTCAGCACCAAGTATTACTGCTTTATCCTGGCGAGCAAGCGGTAGATGTTTCGTTAGTTGCAAGTTTCTTTACTCAGAAAGGAAAAATAATAGAGAAACAAAAGCCACCGTTATTGATCATGCTTGATGGTACTTGGAAAAAAACCTATCGAATGTTTATGTTATCAAAAAACTTACATTCTCTTTCGCAAGTGTGCTTACCTGACTTTCTTGCTAATAATGGTCAGTATCTAATTCGTAAAGTGGCCAAAAACAATGCCTTATCAAGCTTAGAAGCGGTATGTTATGCATTAGCTTTACTTGAAGGAGAGTTAACTGAAAATGGTATAACTAAAAAGAGGGCGGTTGCAACAAAACCAAGCATTAACTGTGGTCGTTATCAGCCGTTATTAGACCAGTTTTCCCAGTTTAACCAGTTTCAGTTAGCTTTTATAAAAGCGAGTTTAGACGAAAATAAAAAGGCTTGGTTTTGCAATTAAGCCTTTTTTGATCTGAAAGTTACAAAAATTATTTTTTTGGTAATTTAACGGTTATAATTGTGAATATAAGCAGCTAAATCTAATACTTTGTTTGAATAGCCAATTTCATTGTCGTACCAAGAAACAACTTTGACAAACGTATCGGTTAAGGCAATACCTGCTTTAGCATCAAATACTGAAGTACACGTTTCACCAACAAAGTCATTAGATACAACGGCATCTTCGGTGTAATCTAAAATACCCTTTAAATCACCTTCAGCTGCGGCGCTCATAGCTTGACAAATTTCAGCGTAAGTCGCAGGTTTCTTTAAATTAACCGTTAAATCGACTACCGATACGTCAGGCGTTGGTACACGAAATGCCATGCCGGTTAATTTACCGTTAAGCTCAGGAATAACTTTGCCAACGGCTTTTGCTGCGCCAGTAGACGATGGAATAATGTTTTGACCCGCACCACGGCCCCCACGCCAATCTTTTGCTGAAGGGCTGTCGACTGTTTTTTGAGTTGCGGTAGTTGCGTGAACTGTGGTCATTAAGCCACTTTCAATACCCCAGTTATCATTTAATATTTTGGCAATAGGCGCTAAGCAATTTGTAGTGCAAGACGCGTTAGAAACAATATCTTGGCCAGTATATTCGCTTAAATTCACACCGCATACAAACATTGGCGTATCATCTTTAGAAGGCGCAGAAAGTACGACTTGTTTGGCACCCGCTTCAATGTGTTTGCGCGCTGTTTCATCGGTTAAAAACAAACCAGTTGATTCAATAACAACATCAACGTCAATAGCATCCCATTTTAAATCAGCGGGATTACGTTCAGCCGTTACCCGTACTGTTTTACCATTAACAATTAACTGACCATCAACCACATCAACCGTGCCATTGAAGCGGCCATGGGTTGAGTCGTATTTCAACATGTACGCCATGTAGTCAATATCAATTAAATCATTGATACCAACAACTTCAATATCATCTCTTGCTGCTGCGGCTCTAAAAACGAAACGACCAATACGGCCAAACCCATTAATGCCAACTTTAATTTTCATGGTAAATCTCTAAAAAAATTATTATGTAGTAAAATTACACCATTTCAAGAAAAACACAAGATAAAGTTAGTGTTTAGGGCGGAAAACTAACGTTAAGTGAAGATTTTTACGTATAATTACCAAATCAAAGACGATTCCAATGAAAACTTTCATGTTTTGTGGTTTTATTCGCTATTTGCATGATTTAGTTTTAGTTGCGTGTTAGAATGCAAAAAATTTCGATGTGTAGCTTTTATCTTTCGATTCGAAAGATAATACTTACTTTACTATAAGTAAGAGATAAGTTTGGTTTGGTATCAAGATAAGTGCTATGTGTGGTGCTATTAATTTAGGAAGATGATTTTATGACACAAGGTAAAGTTTTGTGTGACCTTGGTTTTATTGGTCTAGGCGTCATGGGCAAGAACCTAGTATTAAACCTTGCTGACAATGGCTTTAATATTGCTGTTTTTGACTTATGTGATGAAAAAATTGAGGGGGTTATTGAGCAAGATACAATAGAAAACACCACCTGCTCACCACGTGTTTATGGTTGTTCATCCTATACAGAATTATTATCACAACTGAAATCACCTCATCTTATTGTGTTAAGTGTTCCTGCCGGTGCTCCGGTAGATCAAGTATGCGAAAAGCTCATTAGCGCAGGCATTCAAAGCGATGATATTGTCATTGATACGGGTAATAGCCTGTGGACTGATACTGTTGCGCGAGAGAAAAAATATAAAAGTAACTTTTTGCTGTTCTCCTCAGCCGTTTCAGGCGGTGAAGTGGGGGCGCGTTTTGGACCGTCATTAATGCCCAGTGGCTCTCCTTATGCTTGGACTCGAGTGAAACCTATATGGGAAGCTATTGCTGCCAAAGTAAATGCTAAAACGGGTAAGCCTATCGAACGTAACAAACCCGGACAAGTTATAACTGAAGGTGAACCATGTGCTGCTTACATTGGTCCTGCAGGTGCGGGTCATTATGTGAAAATGGTACATAATGGTATTGAATATGCAGATATGCAGATTATTTGTGAGGCTTATCATATTCTCAAATCTGGTTTAGGTTTAAGTACAGATGAAATTGCCGATATTTTTGAACAATGGAACAGCGGTGTACTCGACAGTTATTTGATGGAGATCAGCGTTGAAGTATTACGCCATAAGTCGGTTGATACTGGTACTGCTTTAGTTGATTTGATTCTTGATAAAGCCGGACAAAAGGGCACCGGTTTATGGACGGCGATAAGTAGTTTAGAAGTAGGTTGCCCGGCACCTACTATTGCTCAAGCGGTTTATGCTCGCTCTATTTCATCCTTTAAAACATTACGGGTTCAGGCGTCGAGCACCTTGAAAGGGCCTGAGCCTGCCAATTTATCAAACCAAGAACAACAAGAGTATATAGCACAACTTCATGATGCCATTTATTGCGCTAAAATGTGTGCTTATGCGCAAGGCTTTCAGTTAATGAAATTAGCGGCTAAAGAGCACGGTTGGGTGCTTAATTTTGCTAGCATCGCTAAAATTTGGCGTGCAGGGTGTATTATTCGCGCAACTTTTTTACAGTCTATCGCTCAAGCCTATGAGCGTGATGAAGTATTAGATAATTTATTGCTTGATGATTTTTTTGCTAAACAGCTCAGCGAACGTCAGTTAAATTGGCGAAAAGCTGTTTGTGGCGCTACTATGTTTGGTATTCCCCATGGTGCTTTATCGTCTGCATTGTTTTATTATGATTCAATGCGCTGTGAAATATTGCCCGCTAATTTATTACAAGGTCAGCGTGACTTCTTTGGTGCCCATACTTTTGAGCGCATTGATAAAAACGAAGGTAAAAAATATCATGTATTATGGTCAACAACCGATCGTAAAACTATTGTCATAGACTAAATAGGGCTACTGTTATGAAAGATGACCAATATAAAGAAAAGCTCAGTGAAGCGGCTTTTAAAGTGTGTCGCTTAGCGGCAACTGAACAGCCTTTTACCGGACTTTATAATGATCATTGGCAAACAGGTACATATCTTTGTGCTTGTTGTGATGAACCACTTTTTGACAGCTATAGTAAGTTTAATGCGGGTTGCGGTTGGCCTAGTTTTTTTTCGGCAATGCTAGGTAATGTTGCCTACCTTGATGATTCAAGTCATCACATGAGCCGTATTGAAATTCAATGCCAGCACTGTCAGTCTCATCTTGGTCATGTATTTGACGATGGTCCTAAGCCAACAGGCAAGCGGTACTGTGTTAACTCACTAAGTTTAACGTTTCAAAAAGCAAAATAACTTACCATAATTTCCATTTCAAACTACGTTATACCAATCAGATTAATTAATGGTTCAAATTTTAATGAGGGTAAATTTTCAAGAACAAGGCGCTTGATTGACTAATAGATGACTATTAGGATTGAAAGCAACGATGTTATTGGATATTTAAGCCATTTAAAAAGATCACTTAGTTAGTCTGGTTGGTATTAAACCATTCTCAAATAATAATTAGTATAAATAGTACCGAGTTTTCTCATTAAATAATTATGTAACCTATGGAGAAATATTACATCTTGCATTACAATATGCGCGCAATAATCTCTTACTTTAGTATAATTTTTGTTTTTTTTAAATTAGGCTATTATGATTATAAAAACTCTCGTTCAATTGATTGAAATATAAGGTTTACTCATGACGTCTCATCTTGAGAAAGAATATCAAGCAAGCTGGCAAGAACGCCAAACTTACGCAGAAAACATGCAACCCATTATTGGTCAGCTATTTAGAAACCAAGGTATTGAAATAGCTGTTTATGGTCGCCCATTATTAAATGCTTCTCCTATTGATATTATCAAAGCGCACAAATCAGTCGCTTTGCATGAAGAGAGCAAACTGCGTTTACGTGAAAGTTTTCCCTTTGTTAAAGCGTTAAGTAAAATGACGTTAGCGCCTGCTCGTATTGATGTTGGTAAATTAGCCTATCGATATTTATTTCAAGGCCAAGCAAACGGCTTATCAATTGAACAATACTTAGAAAAAGAGTTAACGCCGGCTCTTACTTCAATTGACAAAGGACAAAGCCAAGATATCGTTTTATATGGTTTTGGTCGTATTGGTCGTTTACTGGCGCGACTATTAATAGAACAAACGGGACCTAATGCCAAACTAAACCTGCGTGCCATTGTTTTACGCCCAGCGAAAAGTGATGATGACTTAGAAAAACGCGCTAGCTTATTACGTCGTGACTCAGTTCATGGCGCTTTCAATGGCAGCATAACCATTGATAAAGAAAACAATGTTATCAAAGCTAACGGTGCTTTCATCAAGGTAATTTACGCTAAATCACCTTCAGAAGTAGATTACACTGAATATGGTATTAACAATGCACTTGTTGTTGATAACACGGGTATTTGGACTGATGAAGAGGGCTTAGGTCAGCATTTACAGTCGAAAGGGGTTGCTAAAGTTTTATTAACCGCGCCAGCAAAAGGTGATATCAAAAACATCGTTTATGGTGTTAACCATGACATGATTTTACCCGAAGATAATATTATTTCTGCGGCAAGTTGTACTACCAATGCGATTACTCCAGTATTGAAAGCATTAAATGATGAGTTTGGTATTCGTAACGGCCATGTTGAAACAATCCACTCTTATACTAACGATCAAAACTTAATCGATAACTACCATAAAGCACCACGTCGTGGTCGTAGCGCGCCATTAAATATGGTTATTAGCACTACCGGCGCAGCAAAAGCAGTGGCTAAAGCGCTACCTGAATTGAAAGGTTTATTAACCGGTAATGCTATTCGTGTTCCTACTCCGAACGTTTCTATGGCTATCATGAATTTGAACTTGAAAAAAGCTACAGATAAAGAGGCACTTAACGATTATTTGCGTAATATTTCATTACGATCTGATTTGCAAAATCAAGTCGATTACACCGCTTCAAATGAAATTGTGTCAACTGATTTGGTTGGCTCTCGTTATGCGGGTGTTGTTGATTCGCAAGCAACGATTGTTGATGGTGACCGCGCGGTATTATACGTGTGGTACGACAATGAATTTGGTTACAGCTGTCAAGTAGTACGTGTCATGCTTGAAATGGCCGGTATTACGGTACCAACTTTACCTGCTAAATAAATACAAAACTCGGTCGCTTGCGGCCGAGTTTTAAAATAAAGCCAGTTAATATAGAGCGTTTTTAATTCATATACTAAAGCGTGTTTTAATTAAAGGAAAATTAATATCAATAGATAAGTTTAAACATAATCTCCTCTTAATAAACGTGTGTGAACAGAGAATAAGGAGACATAAAGACTCCTTAAACTAAACTTATTTAATTAATTGATGGATAACAGGTTCAACATTAACTTCTGTAGTTGAAATATTTACTGCGGCTAAATATTGCTCTATGGCAAGTTTAGCTTGGGTTTCATCTTTGGCGTGTACTACGGCAATAACTTCACCTTTGGTAACTTTTGTGCCTTTAGGTTTTATACCACTAAATCCAACACTATAATCAAGATTTTGGTTGTGATCGATACGACCACCTCCCATTTGCACTAAGGCCATTCCAATAGCGCGAGTATCCATTGTGCCAATAAAACCTGCTGTCGGGGCTGAGATCGCTTTAACTAAATTGGCCTTAGGTAGAATATTTTCGCTGTTAGTTAATAAATCGGCAGGGCCACCCATAGCACTGATCATTTGGCTGAATATTTCAGCCGCTTTACCTGATGCTAAAGCCCCTTCGGCTAAATCAGTTGCTTGATCAATATTATTAGCTATTTTACTGGTTAATAACATGCGGGCAGCAAGAGCTATGGTGATTTGGTGTAGTCTAGGCTCTCGATATTTCCCGGTTAGATAATCGATAGTTTCTTGTATTTCTAAGGCATTACCAACCGTTGTTCCTAAGGGTTGGTTCATATCAGTGATTAACACTTGCGTTGGTGTGCCAGCACCATTAGCCACAGATACAATTGAGTGAGCTAGGGCTTGAGCAGATTCAATATCTGTCATCATAGCGCCATTACCAACCTTGACATCCATCACTAGAGATTCAAGACCAGCGGCTAATTTTTTTGATAAGATAGAAGCCGTAATTAAAGGAATTGATTCCACTGTACTTGTAACATCTCGAATAGAGTAAAGACGTTTGTCAGCAGGTGCTAAGTCTTTAGTTTGAGAAATAATGGCTGTGCCTTGCTCTTTTACCAGCATTTGAAATTCAGGCAAACTAGGGCGCACGTTAAACCCAGGGATAGATTCAAGTTTATCGACCGTACCACCGGTATGACCTAAACCTTGGCCCGCGATCATAGGTACATGAGCACCACAGGCCGCAACTATCGGTGCTAACATCAAGCTGACCTTGTCACCTACACCGCCAGTTGAATGTTTATCAACAATGGGTTTTTTTAGTTCATTATGCCAATTAACAACCGTGCCTGAATCACGCATAGAAAGGGTTAAATTGACCACTTCATCAGTCGTCATGCCATTTAGCCAAATAGCCATAGCCATAGAGCCAACTTGGGCATCGGTAAAACTGCCATGTTTAAGACCGTCAACAAAGCATTGAATTTCATCTGCTGTTAAAACATGTTTGTTGCGCTTTTGACGAATAATATTCTGCGGTAAATACATAGTCTTCCTTTGTGTTATTGTTTTTTTCTAAATTTATCAAAAAGTACTTAAGCAACCTTTCGCACTTTAAATGAGTTTATATGGTTTGTTGGTATGACTAATAATCTTGGCTAAAGATAAGTAGTGGCTGTCAATCGACTAGTTTTCATTACTTATATTTAGTTTCATACTCTAGGTTAAACTTGCTGTTTTTATGTGGAGAATAAGCTAATATTGCATTTTCTTGACCGTATGGTCAAGAAAAATAATTAATTTAATTTTCTTTATAATGAGTATTGTTATGTCTCTGTTAGAAGCCTTTGGCTATGTTGCTAGCGTATTGATCGCTTTATCTTTAATGATGTCTAATATCAAACGCTTGCGCTGGATTAATTTGTTTGGAGCTGCTGCCTTTAGTATCTATGGCTATTTTATTGATGCTTATCCTGTTTTTATTCTCAATGGTTGGATAGCTTTGGTAGATATTTATTATTTGATCTGCATATATCGTGAAAAAGACCAGTTTGATCTAGTTCGGCTAAAGTCTGTACAGACACCATTATTTTCCTTATTAAAAGAACGTTATGGTAAAGATATAACTCAATTATGCAAAAATTTTCAATGGGCACAACTTGATAATGCTGTTGTATTACTGCTGTTTAGAAACATGAAGCCTGTCGGTTTTTTTGCTTATAAAGAATTAAATGCCGAAGGTAAAGTTGCCGTGTTATTGGATTATATTATTCCTGAAGATAGAGACTTTAAAGCGGCAAAATTTATGTTTACAGGGCACAATAATCAACTTAATCAGGAAGGAATAAAACATCTAGTAGTACAACCAAGTGATATTAAACATGAACTATATTTAAGTCGAGTAGGTTTTGTGAAAAAAAATGATAGCTTTGAGTTGCTATTAAGTTAAGGACAGGAAATTTAAAGGCACTAAATTAAAAACTTAATAGTAGGTTAAAAAAACAAATATTACCACTTTACCTTTGAGATAAAACATCGCAGAATAGTAAAAACACCCTGAGTAAGTAAAACGGCTAGTTATTGACTTTAGTTAGGGGAGTATCATAAAAAAGAATAGCAAATGGTGATGACAATGGTTAGTGATATCAATTTAAAGGGAATTAATAGTGTTTTGTTTGTCTGTATGGGCAATATCTGTCGCTCGCCTAGTGCAGAGGCAGTGTTTAGGCACAAGGCTAAAGCTCAGGGATTATCATTAAAAGTTGACTCGGCGGGTACTGTTGGCGCTCATGCAAAAGAAAAACCGGATCACCGTGCACAAAAAGTGGGTGTTGAACGTGGCTACTCTTTTGATGGTATTAAAGCGCGTAAAGTGACTGCTCAAGATTTCGAAGACTTCGATCTTATTCTCGCCATGGATAATGCTAATCTAGAAGATTTACACAAAGTTGCCCCTGTTCATTTACAGCATAAAGCGCTGCTTTTTTTAGACTTTGCTGATAATCATGAAGAAAATGAAGTGCCTGATCCTTATTATGGCGGCGTGAATGGTTTTCGCTTTGTCTTAGATTTAGTTGAAGATGCTAGCGATGGTTTATTGCAACAAATGTTAAAGTAAGCAACGAGCAGAAAACTAGTGCTACTTTAGTTTATGTCGTAAACTATAGTGAAAATTTATCGTTAGCAGCAAAGTAGTGACATGCAATCAATTGACACAATCAATTCCAGTGTAGCCAATGCACTAAATAGCCCTGAGATAAAAGCAAATATAACCAATACAGTGACCTTGGTTACCTGTGGTTTGACGCTTTTTTATGCAATGTATTTTTGGTTTTTTTTAGAAAAGCCGACCGCAACATTAATTAATTTATTGTTTGTTGTTTCTTATAGTTTTACTTTTTTATTCACCTATAAGCATTTTAAGAAAACCGCCAAAATTTGGTTTTTTAGTGTTTTTATTTTGCATATCGTTATTTTAACCACTCAAGTATTTTCTTCCTCAGTGGGTTTTCATTACTTTTTATTAATATTGCCCTCGGGGGTTTTTTTACTGTTCGATGAAAATGAACAAGTAGAAAGAATACTTATTTTTTTTTTAGGGCTGATCGCTTTTTTTATATGTGATAGTTATGAAAATTTTAATCCCTTGGTTACCTTACCAGCGGAACTAGAAAGAGCCGTTTTTGTTATTTCTATCTTAATTGTGATGTTAGAAAACTTTTTCGTCATGTTTGTTTTTAGCTTGGATATATCACGTCATCAAGCGGAATTAAAAGAAATGGCCACCAAAGATGTGCTCACTGGTATTAACAACAGGCGTACGTTTATGTTGGTGGGAGATGAATTAATTGCTCATGCTAAGCGTTATAATAAACAGTTGAGTTTAATACTATTTGATATTGATTTTTTTAAGAAAATCAATGATAAACATGGTCATTTAGTTGGCGATGAAGCGTTAAAAGAAGTTGCACAAGTACTAAAAAACAACATTCGCGCTAGCGATATTATCGCCCGTTATGGCGGCGAGGAATTTGTCGTGTTGTTACCCGAAACCGATATTAACGCCGCGAAAATATTGGCTGACAGCCTTAGGGAGCAGGTTGCCAGTATCATCATTCCTTTGCAAAGCAATCATCAAAACAGTCAAATCGATTTACGTTGCACTATCAGTGGTGGCATTAGTTGTTGCTCTATTAATGCAGACTCATTACAAGCATTAGTGAAGCAGGCTGATATCGCTTTATATCAAGCTAAAGATGCGGGGCGAAACTGTACGGTGAGCCATCATTTAGTTAAATAAAAGTTAATTAGCTAAATGAAGTTTTTATTAGGGCGCCGGACATTCTTTACCGTTTAAGTGTAAACACCAGCCTTTAGGCTCATGCCGAGCGACCTTGTTTTTACTGTGACGAAACCGAGATATTTCGGTATAAACAAATTTTCTTAATCGGTTTAAACCACCAACAGGCTCTAATTCAGCCACTGTATGCCAAGGGGTAAACGATAAGTTTTCGCAAAAAGCATTTTGTTCCTCATTGTCAAAATTTTGCTGGGCAATGTTAATGCGTGCCACGGTAATGAAAGGTGAATCAGACGTTTTCCACAACACCCGCGTATCTTCTATTGGCATATTTTTCTCTGGGTTTTGTATTTGCACCATAAAGTCAAAACAGGCATCTCCTTGGGCAAGTTGTTTGATCATTTCAGCTCTTAAAAAATTGTTCTGACTATCATCAATCGGCAATAAGGTATTTGAATCACAACTCTTCGCGCTGTATTTGATGAAATTATCACTGCCCAAACGATAAGCGGTTAAGCTGTGATATTGCTCATTGAGTACACTTTTAGGTGGTTTTTTTAATATTTTCATACCCAAAAATAAATCTTTAAAGTGCCATTTAAAAATGTTCCAGTTAAAGTTATTGAAAAAATATCCAAACTGGCTGCCTTGCGCCTGATATTGAATAAACTCGGTATACTCTTTTACGTTGGGTAAAAAGAAGGTCGGATTATTCAACATGACAAAATCTTGCGTCATTTCATCTTGTTCTGCTTTTAATAGTTTTTTGCCGGCAACGCCCATCACTTTTATTGCCATACCGCGAGCATCTTTAACATTATCGTTTTGCGGTTTATCAAAACCATTAGAAAACCTTAGCCACGCTTGATATTCTTTCGCTTCACTAAACAGTCCTTGCTTAAGGATAGGGTTATTCAGCTCAGGTACTGAAAATGTGGCTTTCACACAACCATGAGCTTTGGCATGGGCATCACGCCGATAAGGCGCAGGCGCAGTGGCGGCTTGGCTGTGAATAACAATAGCCACCGCCGAAGATATTGCTGCGCTAATAAAGGTTTTTTCATCTGCAGGCTCATCTATACCATTGTGCAAGGTCGTTTCGCCCGTGTTAGCGTAAACAATGCCTAATACCAGTGCGGTAGTGATTGCGCCAACCAATAATTTTACTTTCATATTCGTTTCCTTATGCTCAGCCTTTCAATGGCCGTTTATCTATTTACAACGCGGCGCAGTTTTGCGCGTTAGCAGGTTTTGTCTCAACAGAGTCTTGATGAATTTTTAAGTATTCAATAATTTCTAAACGCTCGGTAGGTGATAGTTCAGGGCCAATCACGCCAAACTGAGGGCCATTGCCTTTTTTATAAGGTACATAACCGGCTCTAAATTCATGACCCATATTTTTATTGCCACTAAGTAAGGTGTTAAATTTAAAACCAGAGTTAGCTAACGGTTTGGTGACATAACCTAAATGTTGGGTGTCGTACTCACGACGACCGACATAAAAACTTTCATCACGTTCTGTCACGGGTGATAACAGCTGGTAAATGTTGGGCACCGAACCATTATGTAAAAACGGCGGTGTCGCCCAAATACCGGCTAATGGTCTGGCTTTATAAGCAAGTAGCTGTTGAGGTAAATCAAGGGCAGCATAACCATCTAAGCAGGCTTGTTTTGCGATCGAAAAGTTATTGTCTTGATAATATTTATCTCGAATAATAATGCCAGTAATATTGAGTGCTTCACCGACGGTTAAACTATTGATATTAAGTTGGTTTAGTACTTTATCTATGGCTGTTAATTGGTTTTTTATTAACATGGTTTTGATATCTAGCTGAATATTACTATCACCTAGTTTTTCAATATCGCTCGCCAAAGTGTCAATAGATGAATAACTGCTTTGCCAACCTGAAAAGCTGGTCTCAAGTTTAGCGAATGTTACTGCATTGTTTGCTAACCACTGTGTTTTAAAGGTAAAGTCTTGCGAATCAATGTCTTTTTTACCTAAAAGATCAGCAAGCTGCGTTGATTTTAACGCGACGGTAGCTAATCGCTGCAATTGTCTGACAAACAAAGGCCGCACGGTGTTAATAATTTCTTCATTGCTCAAGCCTGTTTTAGATAAATCAAAACGGTTATTGATAAAATTAAAAGCGGCGTTGGCATCGGTACCAATATCATCAATAGTAAAGGTTTTAACCAACCATAATGGCTCTTCTGCCGTTTTTAATGGGGCGTCAATTGCCTTAACCATGTCACTGGCAATAAAAGGGCCATGACAACCCGCGCAATGTTTAGTAAACAATTTACTGCCGCGAGCGGCTTTTTCTGTGTCTATTTCACCAAAAATGCTTTCAGGCCATTTAGGGGCGGTTAACACTTGCAAACTGCTTTCAATTTGATGAATTTTTAACGGCATTACCGAAGAAATAAACCGTTGCTCTTTGCTTAACGGACGACCGTAACTGTCAGTGAAATTAATGTGGGCGCCAACGCCTAATGCTTCACCCATATTTCGTGCCATGGGCTGTTTAACGGATGCACCGTATTGCACCCAATCAAATTTCCAGATATTCCACACAGGAGGATAACTTACCGGTCCCGTAGCAACATGATAGTTTTTGTCGGCTAAGTTATCACCAAACACGGTATTGCCGATGCGGGTTAGGGCATCGGTGCGACCAAAACCTTCTTCCAGTGGGTATAATCCCTTACTGACATCGTTATAACCTTGTTTGAGAAAATTCATCAATACCGTGCCAAATTTGTCTTTGAGCACGGCTTTGGCATGGTCATTATAATCTGTGTGTAAAACATTTTTAGCAAAACGCTCAAACTTAAACGGATTTCCATACGTGCTGACCATAGCGGCAATCATAGTTGGTACAAAATGGCCTATTTTCATGGTAGTGAAAGCGTGCATAGCTTGACCGCCGTCAATGCGTATACCAAAACGTTTGCCGTCTTTAGTTAAATTTAATTGGCCGCTATGACAAGCCGCGCACGTTATATCAAGTAGTTTTGCGTTACGGGCTTGATTATAATGTTGGGTAAAGCCCACGGGTAATTGAAAAGGATTATCGGCACTTTTTTTGTCATCAACAATAAAACCATAAGCACGTAGATGATCAGGGTCGCTAAACTTCTCTTGCCCCCAAGGCATTTCTAACTGGGCAAACCAATCATATTCCATGTCTTTTAGCGTCGTGCCTTGCGGAGTGTAATAATACAATTGACGATTGGCTGAGTCAGCACTTTTCCCCCAACCTTGATCAAGATAAACCGTTTGATCTACTTTTTCATAAACAGGAATTTGCGTCGCGGGGTAATGTACCAGTGCAAACATGATAATAACACCAAGTACTGCTATTGAAATAACACTTAGCACAATAACTTTGAGCAGCTTTACTACCGTTAATTTTCTAAGCCAATGATAAAAATCGACTACAAAAGCTAAGGTCACTAGATAAAATAAGGCATTTTTTAGTGTTGACAATAAACGAGCAAAGAATTTTTTTAACATGATTTATCCATTATAAGCTAACGTTAATCCGGCAATTTTCATTTGCACTTTCACCAAAGCGCCACTGGCACCTAAAGTTATATAGGCGGTTTTGTTATCTTTACCACCAAAACAAATATTGGATGGTAACGGCGCAAAAAAGTCATCGCTGAGTTTTATTTCAATAAATTCTAATAATTCACCTTGAGGTGATACCACGCTAATGCCGCCATTGGTGCGTGGGTTATTGCCCTCAGGCAACATGGTGGCAATATAAAGGTTGCCTTCAACATCGACAGCCATTGAGTCAAGAATTTCTTGCCCCGGCAAACTCATCAGTAAATAAGTACCATCAATACTAGCTGGGTTTGGTTTTATCACCCCAGGCGCTGATAGCTCCCAATAAAGAATACGGCGAGTATAGGTTTCAACTGTGTATAAACGTGTTCCATCGGGCGATAACGCAATGCCATTGGGCGCATTAAGTGGAAAGACCATTTGTTTGATTGATTTACCGTCAGCACTGGCATAATAAATACCGGTAATATCACGGGCAAGCTCGGTGCTTTTACCCCAATCGCTGATCCACATGCCGCCAGTTTCATCAAACACTAAATCATCAGGGCCACGTAATTGAAACGCAGGGTCAAGTGTTTGTTCTTGCCATTGACCGTTGCTCATATTTAAGCGCCTACCTTGATTACAATGGGTATAGAGCGTTTCAACGTGACCCGTTTGCAAGTTAACCTTGTCTATGCTGCCACCAGTATAACTGGCAGGCATATTACCGGTGATCCATAATGTTTGTTTGGGCAACGGCACTGGTAACCAGTCAAAACCGCCACTATTACAGAGATAAATATGACCATCAGGGCCAATAGCTGCACCATTGGGGCCGCCGTTAATTTTGGCAATTACTGTTGTGCTGCCATCACTATGAACTCGGGTGAGTTGCTCGGCTTTTATTTCAACTAAAATCACGGAGCCATCTTTCATATAAACAGGCCCTTCAGGGTAGGCAAGTTTATCGGTAATTAACTCGAACGGTGAACATTTGAAACTGGTCATAAAGACTCCATTTTTATTTTTTTTTGTTTGTTAGCGTTTAGTTTAATTATGCTTTTTATATTTAATTCATACTTTATTTAGCATGCGGACAAGCGGTTGCCATGACATTAAGCTCTGTTTTTAGTAATCGGTGGCTGATTTGAAAACCCAATTCGCGATAGGCTTCAAACTGAGATTCATCAAAAAATTGATCGGTGGTGCTTTGATGAGGAAAACTTTTGTTTTGCCGTTGATAGGCATAAATGTCTTCGCTCAAGCCGTTTAGCAAACAAGGTTTAATATAAATGAGTACTGCTTTGCTGCCATCACTATAGGTTATTTCGCCTTTAACCCAAGCAGTAGATGAATACTTGTTAGCATCAGGCACTAACGGCTGCACGTCGATAGTTAATTTAGCACCAAAATCGACACGTACTAATTCGGTAACACGGCCTAAATCTTTGAATAAATATTGAGGATCGGCACCGGCATCGAAAGCAAAAATAAGTTTGCATTGTCGCCTGACTAATTCATAAATACCTAAGTTCTCAAAATGTCCGCCATCAGACAGGTGTACATAATGGTGAGTTTCACTTAAACCGCGTCCGAACATGTCGCGAAACATATAGATGTACCACAAGGGTTTGTTGAATATAGGCTTGTTGAAAATAGGGCGTTTAGGTGGAGTAGCATTAGGGTTGTTTAACCAGCAACCTAGGCGTAAATTGAGTATTGCCATCAAGAAATTTAACGCTTTCGATCGGGCAAGTCGGGTGTTCGTTGCTACCGCTGCACCTGAAATAGCGCAAGCAGTCGCTAGATCCATACTGCCGTGCATGTAGTCTTTTGTATTGTGGTAACCCGTACTAGCCGAGCCGCAATATAAAGGTGACAAGGTAAAACTATCACAACCTCTATTACGATATTTTGTTTGGTTCGAACCCCATAACTCAATATTACAGTTGATCAATTGATAGGGCATATCTGTTGGCACTAATTTAGACAGTTGACAATGTTGTGCTGCTTGCCAACTAGCAATGTCTAACGACTGACAATGATCATTGTCAGGAATTTTATAGGGCATAAAAGCATCTCTAAGCCGATTACGGTAATAACCGTGCATAGAAACTAAATTGATTTTACATTTTAGCGCTAAAATAACCGACAAAAATAACCAAGGATAAAAAGACCAAGGTATCTGCTGCCACTGTTGAAGGCTATCGTAACAAACAACGAAAACGCCGACACTGGCAAGGATCAAACCAATACTAATCGCTAAGCTGGTGAGTAAAGTTGAGCTAGATTTATTCTGACTTTGTCTTGCGCCTAACCATGAAATAACAATACCCACGAAAGATAAACTAATACTTGCGTGCACTAACCATTGTGAGAATTTTTCAAAATATTGATGATACCAAGGGATAAAACCGAAAATAACCAATAATATGCCCCAAGAAAACAAGGCGCTTACACAGCTGCGTAATTGTTCAGTGAGGCGACTACCGTTAGATGGGCTAAAACCGGTGCTTAATGCAGTGATGAGCATAAAAACAAAACTCAAAATAAGCAGCAACCAACCAGAGCCCTCAATAAAGTCAAAGCCTGAAAGGTTTTTGCTACTAGCAAGTAATTCTGGCAACAGCGGAATGTTTAATTTTAAGCTGAACAATAACAGCAGAAAAACGGGAATAACAATTAACAAATTGATTAAGGTGCCTGTTAGCATCGCGGTCAGTAAAGAAACATTGTTAATACCTTTGCCCGGCGTTAAAAAATTGCTGTGGGCTCTTAACCAAGACAGCACCGAGCCGCCAACTTTACTGTGATCTTCTCTATCGGTACCAAAGGGAAATTGTTTGGCAAAACGTGATTTGAACCAAGTGAGTGAACTAGCAATATAACCACCGCCTGATACGGTGGATAAATAATCAAAGCGGTTAAGTTGTTTATGTTTTGCTAAGGCTTGCAAAGCACCTAAACAAAAAGTTGCTGAACGTATACCGCCACCAGAAAGGGCGATACCACAAGTATCTTTTTGTTCGATGTTGTTAAGGTTAGCTTGCTTTCGGCGTTTTTTTAACCAAGAAAACTCATTTTGTGCAATGGTTTCATTATATTGCTTTTGGTAATTATCCATAATAGCGCACTTTGTTATTATTGGTAGATAACCAAAATATCATTATAATGAGCTGAATTCTATCGTTTTTTAGGCTGTTTTCTATTCTAATAACATAGCGAGTCAGATTTAAAGATTGAAAGGCAGTATTTCAACTTTATTACATTAAAGCCTTTCTTTGACTGCGCTAGCTAATAAAGACAAAATTTCTTCGCTAACGTTTAAATCAATACACGCATCGGTAATACTTTGTCCGTAAATAAGCGGACTGTCGGCTTTTATGGGCTGATTACCGGCCTCAATAAAACTTTCAATCATCACACCAAAAATGCTCTGTTCACCTTGGTTGATCTGCGCGGCAATAGAACGGGCAACATCAATTTGTTTGTTATGATCTTTATAACTATTACCGTGGCTGCAATCTACCATAATACTTTGTTGTAGGTCTGCTTTTGCTAGTTTCTCACAAGTGTCTTTAATATCAACTTGATGATAATTTGGCACTTTACCACCGCGTAAAATCACATGAGCAAAGGGGTTGCCATGGGTGCGATAAATACACATTTGCCCGCTTTTATCAGGCGAATATAATACATGAGGCACACTGGCGGCTTTAATCGCATCAAGGGCAATTTTGACATTACCGTCAGTACCATTTTTAAAACCGACCGGACACGAAAGGGCGGAAGCTAATTCTCTGTGTACTTGGCTTTCTGTGGTACGTGCGCCAATAGCGCCCCAGCTGATCAAATCAGAAATATACTGACCGGTAACCATATCTAAAAACTCAGTGCCGGCAGGCAAACCCATGTCGTTAATATCGACTAATAACT
Organism: Colwellia sp.; assembly: GCA_016765685.1. GTDB lineage: Bacteria > Pseudomonadota > Gammaproteobacteria > Enterobacterales > Alteromonadaceae > Colwellia. Next base: position 43,368 of record JAESPR010000039.1, read on the forward strand.
GCCGAGCAAGGTTTAAACCTTTGGCCACATGAAATGATTTATCTAAATCTGGATCGCTAATTAAACCCTTCCAACCCACAGTAGTACGGGGTTTTTCGAAATAAACACGCATAACGATAAGTAACTCGTTACGGTGTTTGTCACGCAATTTTTTAAGCTGCTTAGCATAATCTATAGCCGCAACGGTATCGTGAATAGAGCAAGGGCCAATCACCACTAATAAGCGTTTATCTTTTCCACTTATAATAGCTTCAATTTCTTGTCGGCTTTGCATGATAAAGTCAGCAGTGCTTTTATTAAGCGGTATCTGCTTGGCTAATTGAGCCGGAGACACTAAGTTTTCAATTAAACTTGTGCGGAGTTCATCGGTTTTAATAGTCATGGAATTACTGTGTTTTTCATATAGCGTACGCCACGGTAACCGTAGCAATGCATACAATGTAAATTATTGCGCTAACATAGCTAAATTACCGCAAAATGTGAACTGTTTTACCGATAAATATAAGGATTAGTTGATATAAATTAGTGCTAATTAGTATTTATATCTTTGCAGGCCGGTTTCATTGAGTATTTTTGCGGCAATTTCTTCCACGGAAAACTTAGTGGTATTAATAAAAGGAATTTTTTCTTTTTTATAGAGTTTTTCAACTTCTCTTACTTCCATACGACACTGTCTTGGCGAAGCATATTTTGAGTTTGACATTCTACCTTCACGAATATCTATTAATCGTTGGGCATCAATGGTTAAACCAAACAGTTTCTTTTTATGCGCTTTTAAAAAAGCCGGCAGTTTTAGCTCATCCATATCATCATCGGTAAAAGGGTAGTTGGCCGCTTTAATGCCATATTGCAGCGCTAAATACAGAGAACTGGGTGTTTTGCCCGAACGAGAAACGCCCACTAAAATCACATCGGCATCTTCATAATTAGTTACTATTGAACCGTCATCATTAGCTAAAGCATAATTAACCGCTTCAATACGATAATCATAACTATTTTCATGAATGCTATGGGTTCTGTGGGCGATAGGTTTGGCTTTCATATTTAGTTGTTGTTCAAGCGGTGCAACAAAATGCTCTAAAAAATTATAAATAACCCCATCGCAGCTATCAATTATGGCGCGAATATCGTTATTAACAAAAGTATGAAAAACCAGCGCTGGTTCACCTGAACGGGCAGAAGCTTTATTTATTTTTTCTTTGGCATCTTGTGCTTTTTCAATGGTTTCAACAAAAGAAATGGTTTGGTGTTCAAACTCGGTAGGGAATAAAGACAGTAACGCATGGCCGAAAACCTCTGAAGTGATGGCGGTACCATCAGAAATATAAAAAGCAGTGCGCATGTAAAATCCTTATTCCTTATAAAAAAGAGTTGAGAAAGTTAATTGGTGATTAAAATGAAAACTTCTAAGTTATATTACATTTTAACTTTTCGATTTAATAGTTGGCAGTGTAGAATGTCTCGGGCTATAAATATAGAACTACAAATAAATAAAGATATTTATTATTTCAAACAAACAGATTTAATCTTTAACTGACTCTTATTGGAGAATTGTTGTGCAAGAAAACGTACTTTGGTATGAAAACTTGGGAATGGGTGATGTTGACCGTGTTGGTGGTAAAAATGCATCACTTGGGGAAATGATTTCAAATTTAGCTAATGTAGGTGTGCAAGTACCTACCGGTTTCGCGACAACTTCTTTTGCTTTTAATGAATTTCTGGAGCAAAGCGGCATTAACGAAAAAATTTATCAGTTACTTGATACCTTAGACGTTGATGATGTTAACGAACTATCTAAATGCGGTGCAATCATTCGTCAATGGATTATCGACACGCCTTTTTTACCTCAAATGCAGCAAGATATTGAACAAGCGTATGCAAAACTTGTGGGTGACATTCCTGTAGATAAAAGCTCTGAGGATACTTCCTTTGCGGTGCGCTCATCGGCTACTGCCGAAGATATGCCTGATGCTTCATTTGCGGGTCAACAAGAAACCTTTTTGAATGTTCGAGGTTTTGAAGCAGTCATGATTGCTATCAAGCACGTATTTGCTTCTTTGTTTAATGACCGCGCTATTTCTTATCGTGTTCACCAAGGTTATGATCATCGTGGAGTGGCACTTTCTGCTGGTATTCAACGTATGGTGCGCAGTGATATTTCATCCTCTGGCGTGATGTTTTCCATTGACACCGAATCAGGCTTTGAAGATGTTGTTTTTATCACTTCAAGTTTTGGTTTAGGTGAAATGGTCGTACAAGGCGCGGTTAACCCCGATGAGTTTTATGTGCACAAACCAACCCTAGCTAAAGGCAAACCCGCCGTTGTTCGCCGCAATATTGGTAGTAAAGCCATTAAAATGGTGTACACAGCAGATCCATTAGAAAAGCAAGAGCATGGTAAACAAGTTGAAATTGTAGATATTGATGAAAAAGACTCAAATCGCTTTTCACTAACCGACGATGAAGTGCAAGAGCTGGCTAAACAAGCGGTGATCATCGAAAAACACTATGGTCGCCCTATGGATATAGAGTGGGCCAAAGATGGCTTAGACGGTAAACTTTATATTGTGCAAGCTCGTCCTGAAACGGTAAAAAGTCGTGAAAATGCTAATGTAATGGAGCAGTTTCAAATACAAAGCCAATTGCAGACCAATGCTAAAGTCATTGTTGAAGGGCGCTCTATAGGCCACAAAATAGGGTCTGGAGAAGCCAAAGTTTTAGCCTCATTGGCTGAAATGGATCAAATAAAACCTGGCGATGTTTTAGTTACTGATATGACCGACCCTGATTGGGAGCCTATCATGAAACGCGCTTCTGCCATTGTTACCAACCGTGGTGGTAGAACTTGTCATGCCGCTATTATTGCCCGTGAAATGGGTATTCCTGCGGTTGTGGGCTGTGGTAATGCCACCAAGTTGATTGCTACAGGTGATAAAGTGACGGTTTCTTGCGCTGAAGGAGATACGGGTTTTATTTACCAAGGTGAACTTGATTATACCGTGACGACGTCAGAAATTGATTCGATGCCAGAGTTGCCCCTTAAAATCATGATGAATGTTGGTAATCCTGATCGGGCTTTTACTTTTGCTAAATTGCCTCATGCGGGCATTGGTTTAGCCCGTTTAGAATTTATTATCAATAAAATGATTGGTATTCATCCCAAAGCATTACTGAATTTTGATAGTCAGTCTGCAGATTTGCAAGACGAAATTAATGACATTATTGCGGGGTACGATAGCCCCGTTGAATTTTACATTGCAAAATTAACTGAAGGTATTTCAACACTTGCTGCGGCTTATTCGCCTGAAAAGGTGATTGTGCGCATGTCTGATTTTAAATCTAATGAGTATGCAAACTTAGTTGGCGGAGAAGAATACGAGCCAGAAGAAGAAAACCCGATGATTGGTTATCGCGGTGCGGCACGTTATATTTCTAAAGACTTTCGCGATTGTTTTGCCCTAGAATGTGAAGCAATTAAACGAGTACGTAATGACATGGATTTAACCCATGTTGAAGTGATGATCCCATTTGTACGCACGGTAGAAGAAGCAGCACAAGTTATTGACATTTTAGCTGAACATGGCTTGAAACGCGGCGAGAACGGTTTACGCATTATTATGATGTGTGAATTGCCATCCAATTGTTTACTTGCGGATCAATTCCTCGATTATTTCGACGGTTTCTCTATTGGTTCAAATGATTTAACGCAGCTGACACTTGGTTTAGATAGAGACTCTGGTTTAGTTGCGCATTTATTTGATGAACGTGACCCGGCGATAAAAGCATTATTATCTATGGCGATAAGTGCTTGTAAAAAGCGCGGGAAATATGTCGGGATTTGCGGTCAAGGCCCGTCAGATCATGAAGACTTCGCGGCATGGTTAGTCGAACAAGGCATTGATAGTGTTTCGCTTAATCCAGATACGGTATTACCTACGTGGTTATATCTTGCTGAAAAATTAGCGGCTAATAAATAGTGGTAAAAGTATGACGCGTTAATTACCAATGGCGAGTTGTTTTCGATACTAGCAACTCGCCACTTTATATTTATTTTACTCTAAACCTTCAATAACACCATTCGCAAGCAGGCTAATATTATTTGCAGCAGGTTTTTTCGGTAAGCCCGGCATGCGCATAATACTACCGGTCAGTACCACTAAAAATCCTGCACCGGCATTAATTTGAATCGAATTTACCGTTACTTCAAAATTACGCGGTCGGCCATGCAGGGTAGGATCATCCGACAATGAGCTTGGCGCTTTAGCGATACAAATGGGCAAATGGGTTAAACCTAACTCTTCGACATGTTTGAGATCTTTTTCTGCTTGTTTTGAAAAGGCAACATCAGTGGCACCGTACATAGCACGGCTAACCTTACGTACTTTATCAACCACAGATAAATCTAGTTCATAAAGCGGTTGAAAAGGGCTGCTTTTTTCAACCGAGGCCATTACCACCTTCGCTAGTTCAATCGCACCTTTACCGCCATCGGCATGATGTGTAGTTTCGGCAAATGAAACGCCATGCTCAACACAGCGGGCTTTGATTAAGGCTATTTCGGCATCGGTATCTGAGACAAAACGGTTTAATGCCACAACGGGATGTTTATTAAATAATTCAACACTTTCGATATGCTTGTCTAAGTTTTCTAAACCTTTGGCAACCGCACTTAAATCTTCAACTTCTAAATTATTTTTATCTTTACCACCGTGCATTTTTAACGCGCGAACTGTAGTAACTAATACGACAGCGTCGGGATCAAGCTGTGCGATTCGACATTTTATATCAAAAAATTTCTCTGCACCTAAGTCAAAACCAAATCCCGCTTCGGTGATGGCCCAGTCGCTATAGTGAATGGCCATGCGAGTAGCAATAATACTGTTACAACCATGGGCTATATTGGCAAATGGGCCACCATGAACAAAAGCGGGGGTGCCCTCAAAACTTTGCACTAAATTAGGCTGCATCGCATCACGCAACAGTGCCATCATAGCACCGGTAATTTCTAGCTCTTTTGCATAAACGGGTTTGTCGTTATAGGTATAACCTATTAAGGTACGATCTAGTCTTACTTTCAAATCAGCATAGTTGTTGGCTAAACACAACATTGCCATGACTTCCGATGCGGCGGTTATGTCAAAACCACCTTCGCGCGGAACACCTTGCATTTTGCCGCCAAGGCCAAGTACTATTTTTCGTAAACTGCGATCATTCATATCCATCACCCGACGCCAAACTAACTGACGTGGATCAATATTGAGCACATTACCTTGATAAATATGATTATCAATAGCAGCTGAAAGTAAATTATTAGCGCTCGTTATGGCATGAAAATCACCAGTAAAATGCAGGTTAATTTTATCACTGGGCATTATTTGGCTATAACCACCACCCGTTGCGCCTCCTTTCATGCCTAAGCAAGGGCCAAGGGAAGGCTCGCGCAGTGCTAAACATACCGATTTATTAAGTTGAGTAAAGGCTTGTCCTAAACCAATCGTTGTGGTGGTTTTCCCTTCACCTGAAGGTGTTGGGGTGGTAGCTGAAACCAAAATTAATTTGCCTTTCTTATTGGTTTTAGTATGCAATGCTTCAAGGGATATTTTTGCCATATATCGACCATAAACATTGATATATTGTTCTTCAATATGAAGCTTTTCACAAATTTCATGGATAGGGCGAGGGCTAAATTGTTGTGCTATTTCTACATCGGTTGCCATGCTTGTTCCTTACTTTTTTATAATTTACTATAGTTCTAATCTAACGGTTAATATTTGATTTGCAAGCAAAGTTTTTATATTAGTTTTCCTTGAATTGTTTTGGTTGAGCAGGTAAAGTTTCTTGTATATACAACATAGGTTTAATTAATAGACTATAAATATAAGATGGTGAAAAAAATACCAGATAATAATTTAACTGATGCTCGGGCCATAAAAACAATTAATAAATATGTTTATTGTTTTGACAATAATGAGCTTGTTAAAAGGGTTGTGCATGATGAAGTTATTGTTGAGCAACCTTTGCAAATTCGGCTACTTTGGCATGATGGCAGGCAGCAATGCTCGCAAGTGTTTTCTATTACTATGCGCACACCTGGCAATGATGAATTATTAATTTTAGGCTTACTATATAGCGAAGGTGTTATTTCAGCAGTTGCCGATATTGCCCATATAACTATTGAAACTAATGAAAACTCAACAGATACACGTGCCGATCAAAATTTATGGGAAGTTAGGCTAAATAATGGTGTTATGCCGAAATTAGCTGCCCTTGAGCGTTATCAAATTACTTATAGTAGTTGCGGTTTATGTGGTTCTACCTCATTAAAATCTTTGGAATTGAAAAATCCGCCGAGTTTAAATCACACTAAACTAATCAATGCTTGGTTAAATACAAGTGATGTCGTTTTTTTACCTAAACTGATGCGCGAAAAACAGCAAATGTTTGCACAAACGGGTGGTGTACATGGAGCAGCACTTTTTTATTATGATCAAAAAACGCCGCAACTGTTTGCTATTGGTGAAGATATTGGCCGTCACAATGCGTTAGATAAAGTCATTGGCGCTTATATAAAAACAGCGACTAAAAACAACCTCATTGTGGTCGTTAGTGGCCGAATTAGTTTTGAAATAGTCCAGAAAACTATTATGGCGGGAATTAGTGTACTTATTGGCGTTGGTGCACCGTCAGACTTAGCTATTAAAGCTGCGCAACGTTTTGATTTAACCTTAATAGGCTTTGCTTCATCACAATCGTTTAATGTTTATTGCGGCGATTGGCGCATTAAAACAGAGATAATAAAATAAGAGTAAATTATGTAAAAACTTTATCACCACTTGTAGTCACTGATGCCGGTGATACGGGTTCAGATAAGCGGTAAATAACATCTCGTCTCTTTCGATTGCTGATTTTATATCTTTACCGACACCGCAAACACCTCACGATATTTATCATCATAAATTTAGTGATATTATCCTGTTAAGAAAACAAGTTGACGAGCTGATTTGCCAATCTTATCAGCATTTATCCGATGAAGCATCGTTTGTCACTGGAACTTTTGTTGACGTTATGGGTGGACTTTAACTTTAATTTCTTAAACTGAACAATTTTGTTATCTTTTTACATCATAAAGAGAAAACCATGCCAGAAGCTTTTAAAAATTTATATAATGAAAATTTCTACTCAATATTAGCTCAGCATCTTAAAGGCTGTTTACCTGACTTTGATGAGCAAAGCTTTATGACATTAATGCTGTGTGAAAACTTCGAGCAGTTAGAGTTAAAAGAGCGGATGAGCCATACGACAACAGTTTTTCATCAGTTTATGCCCGCAGGTTTTAAAAAAGCGACAAAAGTCATTCTGCTCCTAATTTCCAGCTTAAAAGCAAAAGGCATCAAAGAAGACAGTATAGAATATATGTTTTTGCCTGAGTATCTCTCAACGTATGGCATGGAAGACTTGCAAACATCGATGGTTACTATGGAAGAAGTAACCCAATTTACTAGTGGAGAGTTTGCGGTACGGCCATTTTTAATTAAGTATGGCGAGGTTATGCTTGAGCAAATGATTTTATGGAGCAAACATTCGCATTATTTAGTCAGACGTTTAGCCAGTGAAGGCAGTAGACCTCGTTTGCCTTGGGCAATGGCGCTTGGTGACTATAAAAAAGACCCTACACCGATACTGCCGATACTGCATCGTTTAATTGATGACCCAACCGAAATTGTCCGGCGTAGCGTTGCCAATAATCTCAATGATATTGCTAAGGATAATCCGCACATTGTCATTGAATTTGCAAAGCAATATTTAGGTAAAAGTGAGCAAATTAATCGCACGATAAAACATGCCTGTCGCACCTTATTAAAACAAGGCTGCCCTGAAACGCTGACTTTATTTGGCTATGACAGCAGCGACATTGAATTAAAGAAATTTGATATTTTAACCTCAAAAGTTGCTCTGGGTTCAGCAGTAGAGTTTACCTTTGTCATTCAAAATAACAGCGTTAAAGAAAAGAACATACGTTTAGAATATGGTCTTTATTATATGAAAAAAAGCGGTCAGTTAAGTAAAAAAGTGTTTAAAATAAGTGAACGAATACTTGCCGCCGATGAAATACATAAAGTACAGCGAAAGCAGAGTTTTAAAGCGATCAGCACCCGTGTTTTTCATTTAGGCAAACATCAGGTCTCAATTATACTTAATGGCAAAGAATTCATGACAAAAGACTTTGAATTAATAATAGCGAATTAGTGCCTAAAAATGCGAAAAAAAATATACCTTATTCCCGGAACTATGTGCACAGAGCAGCTATGGTCTAGCCTTTTACCACTTTTAAAAAGTTCAGTTGGCCATAACTATGAATTTATTCATGTGAAAATACCTCAGGATAAAAATTTCGCTCAAATAAGTGACTTTTTAAATGATTATTTTACCGAAGACAAGGTCACTATTATTGGTTTTTCTCTAGGCGGATATATTGCAGCACATTTTGCCGTAACTTATGCACAACGGGTGAGTAAACTTTTTGTGATTGCTAATAGCCCATGCGCGCTTAATAAAGAAGAAATACAGCAACGACAAGCGATAGTTGAGTTTGTTGACCAATATGGTTATCAAGGTTTAAGTAGAACCAGAGCCATGCAGTTGTTCGATAAAAAACAATTACTTGAAAAAAAAGGTGGTGCTGAGCAACTTGATAATTTAATCAATATCATGATCGCAATGGCTGCTGAATTAGGGGCGGCTGAATTTATCAGTCAAATGCACTGTACCACTGCAAGAGACGATCTTTTTGAACAACTCGCCTGTATATCAGCTCAAACAGTTTTTTATTACAGCGAAGCCGATCCACTTGTTAATTCGGCTTGGTTAGTGAAATTACAGCAAGTAAACAATCGTTGTCAGATAATTTGCAGCTCTGGTGCAAGTCACATGTTAGTATTGGAAAAACCTGACGAATTAGCGAGCCATATTCATGCGTGGCTCAGTGCTTAGTAACAAAAAAGTAGGAAGTAACAATGGAAATGGCAGAATCACTTAATGTTTTTGGTGAAGCACTAGAAATTTGTGGCGGTAATCCTGTGACCGGCTTTTATCGTGATGGTAAGTGTAATACTTGTGAACAAGATACCGGCTCTCATACAGTGTGCATTGAAGCATCAAAACAATTTTTAGAATATTCACGTTTTAAAGGCAATGATTTGTCTACGCCCATTCCTGAGTTTGGTTTCAAAGGTTTACAAGTTGGAGATACCTGGTGTTTATGTGCTTTAAGATGGAAACAAGCATTAGCCGATGATATGGCACCAAGAATTCATCTCAAAAGAACTCATATCAAAGCACTAGAAATAGTACCAATGGCGTTATTAAAACCGTATGCGTTAGACTTAAATTAAGTGTTTGCGAATGAGGTTAATGGCGTATAACCAAAGGATAACTAGCAAGTAAAAGGTTAAAAGATCACCGCATGCGCCAACTTAAGCTTGGGCCCGTCGGAATAATACCCGAAGGGTTAAGTGCCGCCTGTCCAGCAAAGTAGGTTTTCTTGATGAAATCTACGTGAAAGGTTGAGCTAATGAGCGGATTACTCATCATATCAATAACGTACCTTTGTATGTTTTTATAATAACTGAGCGGCTGATAATTAAGTTTAAAGTGAGTGTGATATATCAACTCTAACTGGATCAATGTCGGTATAATTAAGACGTCACTGAGTGTTAACAAGTCACCGTTATAGAATTTCTTCGTCTGCTTCTGGCACTAACTTGCCATCAACCATTTTTTCGAAATAACTACCAAAGCTATAGGTTGCTTTTACATCGCCACCCCACCAAGGCATAAGCTCTGCTATTTTTTCTACGGCAACGTTAAGCAATTGCTGATTAATCGAATTACTGTGGTTACTACCGGTAAAGGCGATAATTTTTTTCATTGTTAACTCTCTTCTATCTTTGGTAAGTAGGTAAATAGGTTTCGTTTGTTAGGTATTCATAACTGGCAACGATGACTTGTTTCAACGTTACCATTTCCTTTTTATTTTGCGGGGCGTAAACCAGAATTTCATTAACACCATGTTTTTTATAAGGGTGAGGTTCGCCCCATTTAGCATCGAAAATAGCATCAATGTCTTTTTGAGGAAGACATACATGGATACTGCCATCTTTATGTAAATGAGCGAACTCACGACTCTTGGGAGGTGGCGGCATAAAGCCATCTTTTGGGGTGTTTTTAATATTCTCATCAAGCCACATTGCTCGACTTGTCGGCACCGAAATACAAGTTTCGTGCTCTCTCGATTTAGGGAATACGTTAAACATCCAGTCCGCGAGTGCATGATATATTTCTCTTGGGCTATGTTGGTTGTGCTGCAAATGCGGTGGCAGTGGATTTGTTATTGGCTTCGTTCCCACTCTTTTAGCTAATTTAAGTTTTGACTGTTTTGACTGTTTTGACTGTTTTGATACAGGTTTTGACATACTATTCTCCAACAAATTACTTGATTGGCTCTAGTATAGATAAATTGACTTTATTTCTTAATACCGCAAAATAAGAAAATATATTTTCCAAATTGAGAAAACCATGGATAAATTAAAAGCGATGACAATTTTTAACGCTATCGTTGAAGAAGGAACGATGACTGGAGCCGCGAAACGATTAGGGATAGCCAATTCAGTGGTGTCTAAAAACTTAAATGAGTTAGAAAATTGGTTAGAGAGAAAGCTCATTTATCGCTCGACACGAAGCTTAAATTTAAGTTTAGAAGGAAAAGCTTACTACGAAAAAATTAAGCATATTGTTGTTGCCGTTGAGTCACTTGAGCAACCCGACAGCGTGGAAAATAGTAAACTTACTGGGGCTGTTAAGATCACCGCACCTGTCATCATTGGCAAGAAACTATGTGAACATGTATTGCCAAAGTTTTATCTTGAGTTTCCGGGCATTCACTTAAATTTACTTTTGTCTGATGACTTTAACGACATGGTTGAAGAAGGAATAGATATTGCGTTAAGGATTAGTAAACTGCCAGACTCCAACTTTGTAGCGAAGAAAGTTGGCAAGCAAGCAATACGATTAGTGACGAGTTTGTCTTACCTTGAAAAATTTGGCGCCCCTTTAGGTTTTGAGAGTTTGAATAGACACGTTTGCATTGTTGATAACTCTGTTGCTAATGCAAAAAGGTGGGGCTTTACCAATACCGAAGGAGGGATCAGCAGTGTACATATTGACGGCCCCGTGGAGGTTAACGATGCTGAATGCGTAGTAAGCTTATGTGAGGCTGGTATTGGTATTGCACAAGTCCCTGAGATTTTTGTTAACGAAAGCATCCGCAAAGGTAGGCTTGTCGAGTTATTACCAGAGCATGCGGTGGAAGTCGACATATCGATTTTATATCATCATAAAAGTACCGGTAGTCCAATCATTAAATCGGTTATTGAGTTTTTTGTCTCTCATATCGATGCACGATATTTTCTTTGATTGGGTAACCGCCGACAATACTTGATAGCAATCTCTAGCAAGCCAACTTATTTGGATTGGTATAATCTCCAAACCAATTAATTCAACCTCCTATTCATCAATGTTTATTATATTTCGTAAATTGAGAAATATAATTTTCCATTTTTCACTATACAGAAATTCTTAAGCCTGACTTACACTTGTTGGTAAGTTTAAAACATTAGGAATACAAAGATGAAAATACTGATATTTGGTGCAACAGGTAAAATCGGCCGTGAAGTGGTCAACATTTTAGACAGTGAACATGAGATTATTGGTGTTAGCTCTAGCACTGGACAAGTAATAGCTGATTACACCGATGCAGCGGCTGTTGAAGCTGTCTTTCAGCAAATAACCAATGTTGATGCCGTGGTGGTTGCTGTTGGTGGCGACAGTAACTTTAAAGCTTATAGCACCTTGAATGATGAAGACTTCCTGCACGGTGCGCAAAGAAAGTTAATTGCTCAGTTTCGCATTGTCGCCTTAGCTCAGCAGTACCTCAATAAGGGTGGCTCGGTCACGTTAACAAGTGGCTTTTTAACGCATTATCCCAATGAATATAGCCTAGCAACCGGCCCATTTAATGCCGCCATAGATAGCTATGTTTCTCAATCGGCCCCGTTATTAAAAAATGACCTCCGCCTTAATGTAGTCAGCCCTGCGCCTGTGGTGGAACAAGAAAGGGTTCGAACCGGCTTAGTTAGTGCACATGATGTCGCGATGGATTATGTCGATTCAATTCTGGGCACGTCTACGGGCAAGGTTTATCGGGCATGGGGAGGATTACCCTTACCAGAACAAATTTAAAACCGAGTAAATTTAAACTGAAGAAATTAAAAATTTATGCCTAATCATGGTTAGCATTTAGCTATTTATTTATATTTAGACAAAACGATGTTCAACACTGCATAAGTAATACAAACAAAACTATCTTAAATTGGAGAATATTATGAAATTGATTAAATCATTATTACTATCAAGCACAGTCGCATTAAGTTTATTAACAGGTAACGTTTTTGCTGGCGAAACTGTTGCTGAATTAAAAGCAGAAATAGCTAAACTTGAAGCTCAAGTCGCTATTTATAATGCCGAACGAGCAACCACAGCGAAGAATCTGCAAACCTTCGACGACTTAGATTTGATCGCGTTTAACAATCGCGATATTGAACTAATCAAGCAGATTCATGCGCCAGACGTTAAAGTTTACAACCCTGATGGCACAATTACCGAGCCAGCAGCTCCACATATAGAAGAACTTGAGTTTCTTTTCGATACTTTCGACTTTAAAGTGGTCGAACATATTTTGCAGTTTGGGTTTGGTGAATGGACCGCAGGTATTAGCCTCTCAGAAGGTAAATGGATCAAACCACTAACCTTGCCTGATGGCACAGTGCTACAACCTACAGGTAAAAAGGTTAGTCTCAAGATTGCCACCATCGCGCGTTGGGAAAATGGCCGCATTGCGGAAGAGTACTTGTTTTGGCCCGCATTCCGCACGAAATTAAAAAATAAAAATAATTAAAATCCAACCAAAAATCCACAAACTCACTTGAAAGTGAATGGTCAATAGATCAAACCGCTATGGTCAATAG
>JAESPR010000040.1 GCA_016765685.1 Colwellia sp.
GCAAGGTGCACCAATCGTTGTTAAGGCTGATGGTTTAGCCGCAGGCAAGGGTGTTATTGTTGCGCTAACCTTAATCGAAGCTGAAGATGCCATTAAAGATATGCTTGCTGGTAATGCTTTTGGTGAAGCGGGTCATCGTGTGGTAATTGAAGAATTTCTCGAAGGCGAAGAAGCCAGCTTTATCGTCATGGTTGATGGTAAAAATGTTTTGCCTATGGCAACTAGCCAAGATCACAAGCGCGCCTTAAATGGTGATTTGGGGCCAAATACCGGTGGTATGGGCGCATATTCACCTGCACCTGTGGTAACCCCTGAAATCCATGACAGAATTATGCGCGAAGTTATTATGCCTACCGTTGAAGGCATGGCAGCCGAAGGTGCACCTTATTCAGGCTTTTTATATGCAGGTTTAATGATTGCCGCTGATGGCACACCGAACGTGATTGAGTATAACTGCCGTTTTGGTGATCCTGAAACACAACCTATTATGATGCGTTTACAATCAGACTTAGTTGAACTTTGCTTAGCCGCTACGCGTGGTGAGTTAGATAAAGTGACCATAGACTTTGATAGCCGTGCTGCGGTTGGCGTAGTTTTAGCGGCGAACGGTTATCCGGCAACTTATCCCAAAGGCGATGTTATTTCAGGTCTTGGTATTAATACTAATGCATCGGCTAAAATATTTCATGCGGGTACTAAGTTGAATGAGCAAGGCGAAGTGACAACCAATGGCGGTCGCGTACTGTGTGCAACTGCTTTAGGTAATACCGTAATCGAAGCGCAAAAATTAGCGTATGAATTGTTATATCAAATATCATGGCAGGGCGTAGAGTTTAGAACGGATATTGCTTATCGTGCGATTGAAAGAGAGCAAAATAACGATTAGTTCTATTCTCTTAAACATACACTAAGGCTGATAAAAAATCATCAGCTTTTTTGTTTGCTCAGCGAAGCTGGGAAACCCGATAGGCTGAAAGAAACTTTATGGTCTGGTCGAGTTAATTGAGTCGACACTGTAATTCTTTCAGGTAACTTTTGCTAATAGAAATGTCTTGTTTGCCTATCACTAAATAATCGCGGTGTACTGTATCTACATGCCTTAGGTTAACGATATAAGAACGATGAACCCGAATGAAATCACGCGATTGGATCGTTTCCAATACTTGGGTCATCGTTTTAATTGATAATAATTTACCTTTGTTCAGGTAGTAAATAACATAATCACCGTATGCTTCTATATAGCGAATATCAGCTAATTCCACCCGCTCATAACGATTGTCTACTTTAATAAAGATATAGCCATCTTCAAATGAAAGGCATTCATTGTGGGGCGAAGTTGTAGTTTTATGATGCAATGAAAAAGTGGCTGTTTCTACAAGTTTATTGGCCGTCTTTAGAAATTTTGAATAACGTACTGGCTTAACTAGGTAGTCTAATGCATTTAACTCAAACCCCTGAAGTGCATAATCTGCATGAGCGGTAATAAAAACAACTTTAGGTGGTGTAGGTAAGGATGAAACTAAATCGATGCCGTTTAATGATGGCATATTAATATCGATCAATAATAAATCAACAGAATGCTTACTTAGATAATCTATTGCTAAAAAAGCATCTCTAAAACGTGCTTTTAATGAAAGAAACGGTGTTTTTTCAACATAATCACAAATGAGATCTAATGCTAACTTTTCGTCATCTATAGCTACTACCGAATAGCTCATCGCAATACTAACTCCGCTGTGAATATATTGTTTTTAATCGTCGTGGTTAATTCGTGTTTGTTATCATATAAAAGCATTAGTCGTCTTTTTAGATTCACTAGACCGACGCCACCAACCGGTTTTTCTTTACAAGTGCTTGGCTTAACAATGTTAGAAACAGTAAAAAAAATATTTTGCTTTTCACATGTTAAACTTATTTTGATGATGTTTTTACATTCTGGCATCACCCCATGCTTAAATGCATTTTCAACCAAGGTAATTAACAGCATAGGGGCTATTTCAATATCATTAAATGGTGCACTGTTAGAAAATTTAAGCTCAACATCTTCTGAAAACCTTAACATTTGTAATTTAATATAATCATTTAAGTAATTTAGCTCATTATTAAGAGGCACTCTATCAGAGCTAGTCTCATAAAGCATATAACGTAATAAATCTGATAACTGGCCGATACCTTCTGCCGTTTTATCGTCCCCATACTGGTAAGAGCTACTAAATAAACTATTCAGCACGTTAAATAAAAAATGTGGATGAATTTGCTGTTTCAACAAGGCTAGTTCAGTTTTAGTCTGATCTGTTTTTTGCTCTTTAATATGCCAAGATTGTTTAATTTGAGTAAAACAACGTTGAATTAATAAAGCGCTGAACGCAAAAAAACAGTGACTTAAAAAGTTTATCCAATACATTATATCGAGTTGAATATAGCTCTCACTGTTACTATTAGAAACAGTATAGACGAATAACATGTTATCTAACTTTGTTATTAATACTAGAGATAATAATGACAAAGCTAGAAAGGCAATCATTGAGCGATTAATGCTTTTAGGTATTACTAGCAAATAAAACCAGTAAAAAGTAAATACGCCAGTATAATTTGTGATCTTATTTTCATTGAGGTTCAATACATCACTTTCAATAGCAATAAAAAATACTTGGTTTTGAGCGTTTAGCCATAATAGCGCCAACCAAAAAAGTAGATGTATGAAAATTTCGCCAGCTAGCAGAAAATTGAGTTTATATTTAACCATTTAATTCTTTATTTATTTTCAATTAACAGAGTATACCTAGCGTAACTGAGTTAGTGTCAACTATCCGACCAAGCTATTAAAAACATCGCTCAATTGCTCATTTTGCTCGATAAGCTCTTTATCTGGTCATCTTGTAGTTTTATCCCGCGTACGACTTAAGTCATCGAAAAAATACTATTCATTGAAAAAATTCCTATACGGTAGGGCACTAGCCAACTAAATACTTGAGAGAAACAAATGAAATATCCAAATAATTTTATAGCTGTAAGCCAAGGTTTAATTTGTACGGTGTTAATGTCATATTCGGTGATTTCTATAGCCTACCAAGATATAGAAACCATGACAAAAAAAACGTTATTACAACAATTGACTAAGGACAAAAAAATAAAACCAAAGCTATATTTTGAAAATGAGTCGCTTCGTCTTTTTGGTGAAAAATCAAGCAACTTAAGCAGAGAAAAAACGGAAATACTTGATGCGTTATTAATTTTTGATAAAAATTTTGGCTCTACATCTAGACTAGACGTGGCTCTAATGAATAGTCAACTACACTTAATGCGTTTAGATAGCACGCAATTTAACGATAACTATTTTGCCTTTCTAAGTCATCAAGGGCAATTGTCAGCCACTAAAAAGGTAGACATAAATGAAGAAAAACTAAATAAAGCTAATATACTAGCACATGAGGTGTGCCATAAATTATTGATAAACAAAGTAGATGAGAAAGGGTTAAGAAAAAAATCAAATGCTGATGAAACTGGGCGTTTAGGCTATGGCCATTCATTATTGCCCGACTGGTTTGATGAAATGGCCGCCGTGATATGTGAAAATCAATATCTCAAGACAGATCGTTTATCCGATTTAACGGGTGATTTTATCCCCTTTAGCCAATACTTGAATATGGAGCATCCTGTTATGGCTCAACAGCAAGAACAGATTAAAGCGCTCATGGCAAAGATGAAACAGCAATTAAAACAAAAATCAACTGAAAAAAAAGACGATACTCATTATGTGATGGTGATGGACATAAGTGAAGCAGATGAGTCATCCCGTTTAGCTGTTAAATTTTACAGTCAAACGGCACTGTTTTCCCAATTTTTAGAAAAAAAATTCGGTAATAATATTTTTAAAACCCTAACAGAAAAATTTGTCCAAGGTATAAATGTAGAACACTGGATAATAAAGCAATTAGCATTAAAAAATACTGAGCAACTTGATGCGATGTTTAAAATTTATGTTATGAACTATCAGGTATAGCGTTTAATTAAATTAATTTTTGCGAAGACGTTTATTGCATACTTTTTAGGTTTTCATAATTAAAGAGCGTTAGTTATTTTTTCTTAGCAGCATCTGCAGTTTTAACTTCTGCAATGACTTCTTCAGCTACGTTATTTGGACAAGGCATGTAATGTAGCAGCTGAATTCCATTGAAAATTGCCCGCAACCTTTTTACAACTTTAATGCATCATTAATGCAATCACAAAATTAACCAATAAAAACAATTGGTTAACGTGTTTGTGTAGTTTGCCGCACTGGCTAACTATTGTTAGACAGAAAAACACTTGCTAGCCTAATACCAATCGATAATGAATAAACTCAATAGCAAGGAAACAATAATCATGAAATACTCAAAAATTGCCATCGTAACGTTATTACTATGCTCACAGCTGAGCGTTGCGAGTTTTGCATCAAAAAATGAACCAACAACTGAAATAATCAAGAGTCCAAATGATAGTCGTCACTATCAAACTTTTACTTTAGCTAATGGGTTGGAAGTATTACTTGCTAGCGATGAAAGCTTAAGTGAAACAGCGGTCAGCCTCACCGTGGGTGTTGGTCAATATCAAGATCCCACATCACAACCAGGTTTAGCACATTATGTAGAGCATATGATTTTTATGGGCTCAAAAAAACACCCAGAGCCCGGTGCTATGATGAAATACATTAAAGCCAATAATGGCTATGTTAATGCGATGACAGAAGCAGAGCAAACCACCTATTTATTCAAAGTTGCTACCGAACAATTTACACCAGCCATAGCGTTATTTACCGATGCGATAAAAGCGCCTCTGTTTACACAAGAGCTGAGTAAAAAAGAACTCAATGCCATTGATTCAGAGTGGCAACGAGCTAGACAGACTGATGGCTTCACTATAAACCGAGTAAACGCATTAACCTCTAATAACAATCATCCTAAAATAAAGTTTGGCGCGGGTAACCTAACCAGCTTATCCGATAAAAAAGGGTCTATTTTACAAGAAGAATTGATCCATTTTTATCAGCAGTATTATTCTGCTAATATTATGAAACTCGCATTAGTGGGCAACCAGTCATTAGCTGACTTAAAGAAAATTGCCCAGCATTACTTTGCTGATATTCCCAATCACAACATTGAACGCCCCAATACTCAATTAGCAGCCTTTGAGCAAGCAGACTTACAAAAAAATATCTACCTAAAAACACAAGTAGCTACCGACACTTTAATGCTGCAATTTCCGCTCACTAGTAACTTAACAACATGGCACAGCAAACCTAATAAATATGTCGAATATTTATTATCGTCACAAGAGCAAGGCACGTTAGCTTCATTATTGCTTAAAAAAGGCTTAATAGAGGCGATGCAACCGATGTTTATGCCCAATAGTTACGGACAAGATGGCACAGCCATTATTATGTTTGTATTAACGGATCAAGGTATTAAACAAAAGCACAATATCATTACCGCCTTTAATGATTATATTGCTTTGATCAGTGAGCAAGGTATTAATCAACAATATGCTGATGAACTGGCTAACATGTTAAAAAATCAATTTGATAATTTTCAAAATCCCAGTGCTATTCAGCTAGCAGGTATGTTCAGCCGTAAAATGTTAACCATTGATACAAGAGATATATTACAGTTTGACACCCATTTTACGGGGCTAAATAAACTAGCCATTGACCATGTGGTTAAGCAACTATCACCAAAAAAAATGCGTATTTGGCACATTAGTGACGCTCAAGAAACTGATAGTGATTTAGTCTATGCCAATGGTAGTTACCGTATTGAAGATATCAAGCAAAGTGATACTCTTGCATTAACGCACAGTACCTTAAAAGTTAACTTACCAGCACCGGCAGAAATTGAGCTAGCTGAGCCAGAAATGCAACTGACAGATAATATTGCCCGCCCAGAAAAAATATTCACTGCAGACGGTATACAAGCTTGGTTAATGAATAGCCAACACTTTAGCCGCTCAGAAGGTATGATTTCAATTTCCTTAGAAAGCAAAGTATTTCAAAAAGATGCTAAACACCATGCGATGACAAATACTTTTATCATCGCCTTGAGTAAAGAATTACAACGTATCGCCACTCGTGCTCAACAACGTCACCAAGTTTATATCAGTGCCTCGCAAAATAAATGGGGCAACTTAGCAATTAATTTTGCTGGTAAATCAGTAAAGCAGGAAAAATATATTAAGCAGCTAGTAGACAAGATCCAGTCTATTGAACTTTCTCAAAAGAAACTTAATGGTGCGCTTAAGCTTTACCGTGAAAGCCTAGCCAACATTGAAAAAGCGCCACTGCGCCAGCAAGCTGAGGTAGAATTTGGAATTATGATGAAATCATCACCCATGCAGTGGAGTATAGAAGAGATCATCAGTGCCAGTAACAAGATCACCCTTGCAGACTTTAAAGCCTTTCAACAAGCACTATTAACAACAAGTTATGTTGATGTATTTGCTTTTGGTAAATACAACAGTGCAACCATCACTAAAATCGCCAAAAACGTTAGAAATACATTAGGCGAAACCACACAAACAACTAAGCCTCATTATAAAAAGTCTTATCAAGTGGTTGCGGGCACTATGGTTAATAATAAAATAGATATCAGCCTCGATAATGTTTTCTTAAAAGACACTTATATTTACCCTAAAGAGTCTGAAGAAGTAGAGGCTCAGCTTATGGTGTTAAATAAGCTTTTTGAATCATCGCTATTCAAAGCGCTACGTACAGAAAAACAAATGGCATATGAAGTGGGTAGCCATGTTGATGAAGTGCATAAGCGCCCCACGTTTAGTTTATTCATTCAAAGTAACAATACTGACTTAAGCACGTTAAAACAAAGCTTTGATCAATTTATTTCTGGATTTTATTTAGGTTTGACATCTGTAGATGAAGCGGTCTTTGAGCAAGTAAAAGCTAGTATCATTAGTAAGTTACAACAAAAACCTGAAAATGTTTATGTTGAAGCAAGTGTTTACTTTGCGGATTGGCTAGAATTAAACAACAAATTCGATTCAAAATCAAAGGCAATACAACTCATTTCAGCAACCAATAAAGACAACATCTTAGCGCTATATCAAGAGATGTTTATCGAGAGAAACTCGGAAAATATCGTGCTACAACTACGTGGTGAAAAGCAAAAAAAGCAAGCCTTTTACAATTATAACGAGGTTGCTAAAGCACATTAAGAAACATGGCTATGTAGTTCATTCAGGTAGTATAGAGATAACCCTGTAGGTGAGGCTTTAGGACAATATGCTCCATGCATTGTCTAATAAGCTACATCCTTGTAGCGTAGTCTTACAAGGATAAGCATAAATGCTCACCTACAGTCGAGTTAACCTGCAAACCAGAGTCATCTGCATAGGCACATTAAGAAATAATAATCACGAACCAAACTATGGAATACGATAATGTCTCAACTGTTTAGAAAGGAAGCCGTACAAGCTCAGTCTCAGCGTTTAGTTGGCTCAATTTCACTTGCCCAACCCTTATCAATAAAAATTACCGCGGCCATTATTGTTGCCATTGTTATTGCCACCATTATCTTTTTATTTAATGCTGAATATGCCCGTAAAGAAACCGTACAAGGATTTTTACGCCCTGACAAAGGGCTGATAAAAAGTTATTCCAATAGAAATGGCACCATAGAACAAATACTGGTTGCCGAGGGTGAGTTAGTTAACCAAGGCACCCCGTTAATACGCATCATTAGTCAACGCAGTATGGACAATGGCGAAGAGCTAAGTGACAAACTCATTGGTGAATTCGAATCACAAATCAGTTTAATTGATGATGAAAACAAAGAGTTGGTACAACTTGAACAACAAGCATTAATCCGTATCAAGCAACGACAAAAATCGTTAAAAAATGCTCGTAAAGTGATAATCGCGCAACAGCTTCTTTTACAAGAAAAACTTGCGCTATTCAGTCAACAAAAGGTTCAATATACCAAGTTATTTAAACAAGGTTATGTTTCAGCGCTTGACTATCAACAACAACAAGAGCGACATATTACTGTTAGGCAAGAAGTAGAGTCTCTCGAACGTACCTTGATCAACCAACAAGACGAGTTAGCTCAACTCGATTTTGAAAAAGTAAACATTCCCCAACAATATTTAGCAAAAAAACGCGATCTTACGCGCCGCCAGTCAAACCTTTCACGCCAGCTAAGCGAAGCTAAAAACAGCTATAGTTACCTAGTAAAAGCCACCCATAAGGGCACCATTACCTCAATTCAAGTGGTGGAAGGCGAAACCTTAAATTCAGTGCGACCACTACTGACTATTTTACCCGAAGGTGCACAATTAGTTGCTGAGTTATTGTTACCTACTCGTTCAGCGGGGTTTATTGAAAAAGGCGATATTGCTCGTTTACGCTTTGACGCCTTTCCACATCAACGGTTCGGTTTTTTAGCCAGTGAAGTTAACCGTATAGACAAAACCTTGATCACTCAAAGCGATGTTGATTTTCCTATACCGATGAACGAACCAGTCTATCGATTACAAGCAAAACTCAGCAGCCAATATATTCAAGGTTATGGTAAAGAATTTAACTTAAAAAGCGGCATGATATTTAGTGCCGACATTATGCTCGACAAACGCACCTTAATTGAATGGTTATTAGCGCCAATATACAGTCTAAATGGTCGATTAAATTAATACCGTACTACACAGTAGAGCAAAGAGATGAACACCGATTTTTGATCGAAGGTTCAATAACTATAAAGAAGATTTTTCTGGTGAGGTTTTTTATGAAAATAGCCAACCTTGCTGGAAAATAGAGTGGCTGACTTTAGCAATACTTTAGCGAGAACAACTAAAGCCAGCCTATTAACCACTAACTCAAATATTTCTAGTAGAAAACGAGTTAGTATTTAACAGCCCGACAACTTGATTTTTCGAATAGAAAGCTAAAGTGTCGGACCTTTGGAGTATAACAGAATGCGAGAATTAAACGTAAATGAAATTGAACAAGTGAATGGTGGTATTTTAACTGAGGCTGGTTACTTAGAAGATGCACTAGTTATTGGTGGTGCTACTTTGGCTGGGGCTGCTTCAGCAACAATCACAGCCCCTATACTTGTTATAGCGGGCGCAGTTGCTGGGTCGATCGGTAGCTGGTTTACAACTAGCAAAAATTAGCAACTGGGCGACGGTCTAACTACGTTACTTTATGAAATGTAGCCTGAATATCTATATAAATGATGGCTACTCTCGTTTCACAATCATGAAAGTAAGTATTAATTATAAAATATTAAAATGTAAAGCATTCACTGAATGCATTCATAAAAATTGAACAGTATATTTGAGGTGTAGTATGAAAAAAACAGGTTTAGTCATAACAATTATTCTTTTTTATTGCATGATTATCGGTTATGCAATAATAGGAATACCATATATCTATTCTAAAGATCCATTTAAAGGAGGTCTACTAATTATTCTTGTGCTGTTCGGTTTGGTTTTGTGGACAAAAATTTCACGCAATCTGATGAAAAAATAAGGTCTATGTGAGCTTCTGCCTAGTTGAGATAACGATGTGTACAAGTAAAGTGTGGTCAACAGTCAACGCGAAGCCTAGTCTATATTATCCTAGAATCAGCAGTTGAACCACGAGAAATAGCAAAAACTCAACAATACAGGCATTCAAGAGATGTCGAAAGCTGAAATAAGTCAAGTGTCAGGCGGAATAGTATTCACCACTGGCTGCTGTTGGATATGCTTTGTTCGCTTCTGGATTTGGTATTGGTTGGCTTATTGGTAGTAGTTTAAAATGAGCGATGATTTTGAAAAACTAAAAAGTATTCCCCTTTATTGCTTAAATAATAGAGAATCCTGAACATTTAGCATTTATGAAGACTGCATTTTGTTTAGGCCTGTTTTTTATGGGTTGGTTTATTGGGTGGCATTTAGTTTCTACCTTTAAATAATTGGAAGTAATAACAACGAAGAAGAGTGAAATCTCCTCATCTTCGTTGCTTAGTAACTATAAAGAAGATTTTTCTGGTGAGGTTTTTTATGGAAATAGCCAACCTTGCTGGAAAATAAAGCGGCTGACTTTAGCAATACTTTAGCGAAAAAAACTAAAGCCAGCCTATTAACCGCTAACTCAACATTCCTAATAGGAAACGAGTTAGCATTTAACAACCCGACAACTTAAGTTTTCGAATAGAAAGCTAAAGTGTCGGATATTTGGAGTATAACAGAATGCGTGAATTAAACGTCAGTGATATTGAACAAGTTAATGGTGGAATATCTGCGGAAGATGCTGCTGTTGGTTACGGTGCGGCAATTGTAGCCGGAGCAACGATAGGATTTTTGACAGGTGGTCCTGGTGGAATGATAATTGGTGGTCTAATGGGGGCGGCTAGAACAGCAATTTCAGGTGGATTTGCAATAATTACAATGTCTTATATGGGAAGGATAAAAAGAAATTAAAATGAATGGTAAGTCAAGCTCTATGTTTAACCTACTGAGCTTCAAACATTGGTATTAGGAATGAAGAATGAATAATGAAAAATGGGAAAAAACACGTAAAATAGGTAAATTGAAATTTGTAATTATATATGGCTTATATTTTTTCCTTATTTCTTCAAGCCTTTACCTTTTGTATGTAAAATTTGGGCAAAGTGAAGGAAGCTTTATCGATCATTTAATCATTTTATGCATATTGTTGATTTCAGGGGTATCTTGGAGTTTTGGCTATTGGAAACAGATGCAAAAAAATAATCGCTAAAACTATTTGTGTTATGTTTTAAAAGAGGGTTGCTAGTCGCATCTCATACGTAGGATCTTTAGCAATTTAGAGAAAGAGTTCCCCCTAATTTCAATAAAAACTAAAAAAAGGGTGTATTCGTGCCCTGCTTATGATCTCATAGATTTACCAAAAAAAACAAGAAAACAGAACACGAATACTATGAAATTTACCGCACTTACAGAAAAAGTCCAAGACATTTTTAACTCGCAGCGATTATTTGCGACGGCAAGAGAAACTCAACTGGTGAAACGAGCC
>JAESPR010000097.1 GCA_016765685.1 Colwellia sp.
GTAGATAAATGGCGGTAAAACGAACGCTACGATTTTACTGTTCTTGGCAGCCACTGACGAAAATTATTAGATGGTTTTTTTAATTTATGTGCGGAATGTGGGTCAATAACACTAACAATGGCCATTTTACTGACAGTGCCGATGATGCCGAAAAAACTTTCCAACCATTAGAAATGATTACTCGAGATCCCAAAAAAGCGATTGAGGGAGCAGATGTTGTGATGATTTTCATTCAAACAACATACCATCAAGCTTTAGCTGAACGGATTGCACAGTATTTTCAGGATGATCAGTTGGTCATGTTAGTGCCAGGATACGCAGGAAGTTTGTTTTATCATCATTTTGCGATAATAATCCAATCTTTGCTGAGGGTGAATCAACCCCTAATGATGCAAGAATAGTCTCACCTGGTACAGTAAAAGTCTTATTTAAAAATGTTAGAAACTCTCTATCATTTTTTCCCGCTTCAAGAACTACTGAAGGCATGGCCATTGCCTCCCGTTTATTTCCTGCCTATAACATTGAAATGAACAACGTTCGTAAACATATATTCGAATCAGCACTACATAATCCCAATATCATTGTTCATACAGTGGGCATGTATGTTATGTACCCGATGCTTGAGTATTGTGCAAAACACCATCCTGATGAAGTTCCATATATGTACAGAGACGCACTTTCGACAGGCATGGCATGGCTGATGATAGAGAAATTGGATGCGGAAAAAATGGCGGTATTAAGTGCTCTAGGATGTGAATCAACCCCATATCTAGATGCCTGTTTATTTAGAAACGAAGAAGATCTCACGCAAAATTCAAGAGATGTATTTGAAAGTTATAAATTATCATCACCACCCGGTCCCTATAGCTTTGATAATCGTTACATTACAGAAGATGTTCCTATGGGATTGGTTTTATTAGCATCATTAGGTGATAAATTGAATATTGCTGTGCCTGAATGTCATCGCTTAATAGAGATGTGTGGTGGCATTTTAAAAAGAGATTTTTATAAAGAAGGGAGAACCTTAACTTCATTAGGTTTAGGTGCGTTATCAACAGAGGACCTATTATCTTTTGTCAATGACGGTATAGTTCCAATCAAAAACTGATTGCATAAGGACAGAGGAGGTTACTTACCTCCTCACTACACAAATCAATTTTATTATTTTAATAAAAACAATATGATAGCAGCTATATAGGCGGCTTGATGTAGCGGGTTTTTCATTCATAGCGTATCATAACGTTTCAATAAGCCTGAAAAATATTATTTTCAGGCTTATTGCTTTTCTTTTCCCTACCAATAAGTTAAAGATTAATATTTATTTCTAAAACTCTCTGCCATTACGCCGAACTTATACATAATATCTCTATTTTTTGCTTTTTTGTGAGCATCAGGTGATAAGATTGCCATTAGTAAAAACATGTCATCATTATTGAAGCTTGGACAATAAACTAGATGTACATCACTTGTTTGATGAAATTTAACTCTGTTGAAAGGAAGAGGTATATCTTCACTTCCTAAATGAATATGTTGAACTTGCTCAGCTTTTAAAACGGGTAATGTATTCGGGTGATCATAGGGAACATCTCTACCGAAGTTTTCAGGTGAAATATCAGTAGCTTTGTATCGCTTAAAATCGTCGGTTAGTTGATTAAGTTCATCTTTGGTAAGCTGGTTCTGAATAACTGAGCTTTTAAATACACGTATCATTCTGAGAAAGTACCCAACTCATCTTCTGAGGTAGCAAGTAATATTTCAGCCCCTTTTTCTGCTATTAATGCTAATCGAGCGCTAGAAGGTCTAAAATGAGAAGTGCTATGCTCTGACTCTATTAATGTAACCATTTGCTCGTAAAGCTCAGCACCGATCATATACCCTGCTGTTTTATTGTTTGATAACACTGCAACAGGTTCATCCATAAAGTAATCACATGGTTTTTTTCTAAGTTCAGAAACCGAAACTGTTTTTTCAGCTAAAATCGATTGAATAGACATATTAAAACCCCTTACGTTATTAAGTACAAAATTTTGTACTTAATAAGTATAAGCGTTTTTTTGTTTAACTCAAAGTACTTTTAAAATAATCATTGGTAAGTAGGGTAAGATAAAATATTTATAGAGATCCTTTATTACATGAAACAACGATGTTTCATTACTATTCAATAGGTTAGGGTGGGTAATTGAACTTTAGGGGGGCAAAGTGGGGAGGCAATAATGAACCCATTTAATTAATTTAATAAAAACAAATAGATAAGTGCTACATGGACGGCATGATGTAAATCATCACGCTAAAATTTCACTGAAGGTTAATAGCTTTTTGTTTGACAAGCCTGTTCAATGTGTTTCATTATATCTCACACAGTTACACTATTTAGAAGGTATAATACCAATCAGATTAAATTTATAGACGTCAAACATCTTCTCGCTAAAGAAGCCAATACGCAACTAAAATGCCGCATATAAGCCAAGGGATATTAACGGTAATTATTAAATATACCATTGTTTTCGTCTTTGTTATATTTAGCAGGGTCAGGCAATCAAGTTGCTGGCATCGGTTTTATTTTAGGCACAGCAAGTTTGGTTTTTGAGGCAATTCAAAATTTTGGTTTTACCGCGCTGTTCGGTGCGTTTTTATGGCATTACGGCAACAAGCATAACAAAGCGATGGAGCTAAAAGGAAACAAGCAAGAATACCTTATAGATGGCATTCAAAGGCGTAGAAAACACTTTAAGAATTTATAATAAAGAGTAAGTAATAATTTTTCGTAATTCGTGCATTTTTACATTGTATCAGCTAAAAAACAGGCGTATGTTTTTTAGTTCTCCCCTCTCTTTTTATTTTATGGTGCATTGATGAAAAAAATTATTTTAACGTTACTTTCCAGTCAAATTTTATTCGGTTGTGGTGGTTCAGGTAGCACGCCTGAAAAGCCTGAAGTTATTGTTGAACAACCTAATATTGACGAGCAAATTCATGATGAAATTCCTACGGTTAATTATCAATCAAGTAGTATAATTGAACAGGTTAATTTTAATAGTCGTCAAGCTATCGATTACACCGAAGCTATGTTTGATGCTGATTTTGATCTTCACTGGCAACGCATTGGAGATAATGTAAACCCCATTAATGGTGTTGCAAAAATAATTGACGTTAACGGTGATATGAAATTAGCAATCACCAGCTTAAAAGGTCAAGTAAGAGTCGGTATTCATGCAGGCAAAAACTTAACAGAAGCGAATGAGTTATATTTTTTATATGAACTAACGTTTAATGCCGATTATGATTTTGCCAAAGGTGGTAAATTACCGGGGCTTGGAGGTTTAAACTTATCTGATACGAATGAAATAAAGCCAACAGGCTGTCGAGTTGAAGGGCAACTAGCTGATAGAGGTTTTAGTTTGAGAAGTATGTTTAGAGAAGGTGGTGCAGCAATTCTTTATACCTATCATCAAAACAACCCGAATATAGCACTAGGTGATGGCAAGGCTTGTGGTGAAACTTTTGCTTATCAACACAATGGCAAAGACTTTTCCTTTCAAAAAGCTAAAACTTACCTTATTGAGCAGTACGTTAAAATAAATGATGCTAACCAAGCAAACGGTATTGTGACTATTCATGTTAACGGCTTTAAGGTGCTTGAAAAAACTGATATGGTTTTTAGTGAAAATGGGCAATATAGTATTAACCAATTATTTATTGATATATGGCATGGTGGTAGTACTAGTAATTGGGCACCTAGCGTAGATTCAACGGTTGTAATTGATAATATAGTGCTTAGTGATGCTCCATTAACTTACTCAAACAATTAAGTGGTGCAATAGACTTTTATGACTGAAAATAACGGTAAACACTTACCACAAATTGAGTAGCTTTATGATGTGGACATATGTAGCGGCATTTATCCTTTTATTGGCATGGCGCTTTCCAATGATTTTTTCAGAGGATGGAATTAGTGAAAAAGTTGGTGTCACACCGTGGTTGCCAGTGCCATGAAGCAATTTCATCAAACTAATTAACACTTTTTTACACTGAAATGTTAATCTTTACGGTCTACTAAAGTACACCAAATAAAAAAGGATGTGATTATGAAAACATTAACCTCAACATGGTTGACTTTGCTCACTATTTTTTTATGTCAAAATGTTGCTTATGCCGCAACGTCAGAAGTGACTTGGAGCGACTATGAAAAATATCGTGATATAGATCCAAGCACTGGAAGTAAAAAGTTTTTTCGAGAACGTACTTTTAAAAATTTCGAAAAACATTTTGCTAAACTAGCTAAAAACCTACCTGAAGGGCAAGTATTAAAGATAGGAGTGAGCGATGTGGACTTAGCTGGCGATACCCATCTTGGTGGCATAAACAGATTGCGAATCGTTAAGGGAGTTTATTTTCCTCGTATGGACTTTTCTTATCAACTAGTTGATGCCGATGGTAATGACTTAGTTGCGGCTACAATTGAATTGAAAGACATGAGTTTCATGATGCGTAATAATTTAAAATATCGTCGAGATTCTTTAAGTTATGAAAAGAGGATGTTAGATGAGTGGTTTTTCGATGTTTTTAAAGACCGCCTTGTTGATATAGAAAAATAATTTTAGCTATATTATTTTTAGCCATAAATAAAACCACAGTCTTCATATAGAGGTTGTGGTTTTTTATTGTTGGTCTGAGCACTATTGTTAACGAAAAAGTGTCAGCTTAAGTGCTGTGGCTTTGCTCAAACCCAGCCAGCACAGTAAAGAGTTGCTCAATTTTTTTTACTAAAGGGATCAATAATGTTTGTTGGGTTTTATTGGCTTGCCACTGTAATAAATCGTCAGCAATTTCTTCAACATAGGGTTGGAAAGTATTGGCTGAGCAGTTAAAACCGATATCTTTTTTGAATATGGCTTCAAAACCTGCTTTTTTATGCGCTCGTAAGTCAGCTAAGGTCGCATCTGCGGTTAGTGATTTTTTTAAAATAACGGAAATATTCTCAATTAATTGTTGTTCTATTGCTTTGGTCATGGTGTTTTGATTACTTTAAATTAAGCGTTTTAAAAGTGGTGATTATGCCAGATGTATCGGTGTTTTGTTAGCCTCGCCTGCAATTTCTCGTACTAATTTTGGCATTAAAAATCCGGGTAATTCAGCAAGCATTGTCTTGGTAATAGTAATTGCTTCTTCTTCTTTAACATCAAAATGTGCAGCCCCTTGTACTTGATCAAATAAGTGCAAATAATAAGGAATAATACCCACGTCGTACATTTTCTCACTTAGCTTAATTAAAGTGTCAGCATTATCATTAACACCTTTAAGCAGTACGCTTTGGTTAAACAATGGAATTCTAGCCTGACGTAATGGTTCAAGTGCATTTACAAAATCATCGGCAATTTCGTTAGCATGGTTTATATGCATAACCATGGTCACTTTAAGTGATGTATTAGCGAATAACTGTACCAGCTCAGGCGTAATTCTGTTTGGGATCACCACAGGTAAACGGGTATGAATTCGTAAACGCTTAACATGGGGGATTTGCTCTATTTGCTGAATTAACCACCTTAAATGTTCATCACTTGCCATCAACGGGTCACCGCCGCTAAAAATAACTTCCGATATTGCTGAATGCATGGCAATGTAAGTTAATGCTTGCTGCCAACGTTGTTTATTGGGGCTATTTTCTTGGTAGGGAAAATGACGTCGAAAGCAGTAACGACAGTTAATAGCGCAGCCCGCCTTAACAATCATCAAAACCCGATTTTTGTACTTATGCAGCAAACCTGTCGCAACGGTATCGTGCTCTTGTAATGGGTCTTGAATAAAGCCCTCAGTGACAATAAACTCTTTGTTTAATGGCATCACTTGTTTGAGTAATGGGTCGTTGATATCACCTTTTTTCATGCGTTTAATAAAAGGTTTAGGCACACGAACAGCAAATAATTGTCGTGCTTTAAAATGCTGCATATAATCATCAGGGGCAATATTTAACATAGTGAGCAATTTTTCTGGCTCGGTAATGACCTCGCGCAAATCTTTTTGCCAACTGTTATGCAAATTCACTTGGATTTGGGTTATTATCTGCGACAATTCTAATTTCACTTATGATCTGTACCTTAGATGCTGCGTAGTATATACCCAAACAACTTCCAGGTGCGAGTTTGCATCTTGAAGTGGTTTGGGTATAAAGGTAATAGACAATTAATTAAAGAGCACACATATGGCTAACTTCAGTACTAATCAGTTTAAAGCAGGGCTTAAAATCATGCTTGATGGCGAACCTTGCAACATTCTTGAAAATGAATTGGTTAAGCCGGGTAAGGGGCAAGCGTTTAGTCGTGTTAAAATTCGCAAACTGGTCTCAGGTAAAGTATTAGAAAAAACATTTAAGTCAGGCGAGTCCGTTGAAGGTGCTGATGTAATGGATATCGAATTGGCCTATTTATACGCCGACGGTGAGTTTTGGCATTTTATGAATAACGAGACCTTTGAACAAATTGCTGCTGATGATAAAGCGGTTGCTGATACCACTAAATGGTTAGTAGAAGGTGATGTGTGCACTATCACTTTATGGAACAACTCACCTATTTCGGTAACCCCGCCTAATTTTGTTGAAATTGAGATTACTGAAACTGATCCCGGCCTAAAAGGTGATACTGCCGGTACCGGTGGTAAACCTGCGACCTTAGCTACTGGTGCAGTAGTGCGTGTACCTTTGTTTATACAAATAGGCGAAAAAGTAAAAATTGATACTCGTTCAGGTGAATACGTTTCACGCGCGGCAAAGTAATCTAGCAAACAAGGTGTCGCTCAAAAAACCTAAGTTTTTAATCATGCTTAGGTTTTTTAACATTCTTTATACCCCAATAACGAAGCACCGAAAGTATGAAAATAGCACAACACTTAATCGCTATACTTAAAGCCTTTAGTGGGTTATATTCTTGTTATTATTCGCCTTGTTTAGGATTAACCTAAGTGAAAGAAAAAGCGACTTCGTTTGATATTGCTTATCAAGCAGGTGTTTCTCAATCAACCGTGTCTAGAGCGTTGCGTAATAGTCCGTTGGTGAATGAAGCAACTCGACAAAAAATTCAAGCCATTGCCAAAGACTTAAATTACAAGGTGGATAAAAACGCCAGTAATTTACGTTCACAGCATTGCGACACTATTGCTTTGTTATTATTTGAAGATCCCACCAATGACGACTCAGCCATCAATCCATTTTTTCTATCAATGTTGGGCAGCATAACCAGAGCTTGTGCCGACAAAGGTTATGACTTATTAGTTTCATTTCAGCAGGCTAGTAACGATTGGCATGCCGATTTTGAAGATAGCAACAAAGCCGATGGTTTGATTTTATTAGGCTATGGCGATTATGTTTCTTACGAAGAAAAGTTAATTAAGTTAAATGAGCAAGGTACGCACTTTGTTCGTTGGGGTGCAGAAGTAAAAGACTTGCCTATTGTTTCTATTGGCTGTGATAACTTTCTTGGCGGTAAAGAAATTACCGAACATGTGATCAAGCAAGGTAAAAAACACTTTGCCTTTTTAGGTAGTGCTTCTAGTCATGCACCTGAATTTTTTGACCGTTATAAAGGTCACTGCCAAGCGTTAAAAGAGAATAACCTCGTGATTAATGCGAATGCTCAGGTTAATGCTTTATATACTGAAGAAGCGGGTTATCTTGCCGCTTGTGAATTAATAAAAAGTGGTGAAAAATTTGATGCTATTTGCGCAGCATGCGACTTAATTGCCATTGGTGCTATGCGCGCATTACAAGAATATAAGCTAGCCATACCTGAGCAAGTGGCTGTGGTAGGTTTTGATGATATCGCCATTGCTAGCTTTACCTTCCCTTCTTTAACGACCGTTAAGCAAGACACTAAACTAGCCGGTGAGTTATTGGTAAATACCTTGCTTGAGTCGATTCGTGGTAAAGACATTACCACCACGTTGATAACGCCAGAGCTTGTTATAAGGAAATCTTGCGGATATTAACCATTCACCTTGTTGCTGTATTGCTCAATTGATGTGTCAAAAGTACTCATTGACTGGCGTCAACTCCGTGCTTTTTCCTTCCAATTGAACGATACAACTTAAAGTTAAATGGTAATATTTACCTCGGTACTATTCTCATTAACTGACTTTTCTTCTACACCATCTTTGACAAAATATACTGACAATGCGGCTAAAATCATCGCTGCACCAGCCATCATAATAATGTAAATTGCTTGATTATCAAATACTGCCGTTAATATCCAGCCAGCAAATATGCCGGAAACAATTTGTGGTGCGGCAATGGTAAAGTTGAAAATACCCATATACACGCCAGTTTGTTTCACCGGTAATGACCCGGCTAAAATAGCGTAAGGCATCGCTAATATTGCAGCCCACGCCATACCAATACCTATCATAGGTAAAAATAGTGTCACCGCGCCTTGTGGTACTTCAATTTGAGTAATGCCTAAATTCACCATCACCAACTCAGGGCTTTGTATTAACACAATGCTCAAGTAACCAATGCCACCAGCTAACAGTGACAAAGAATAAGTCAATTTACGGCCAACCTTATTGGCAACTTTTGCCATAACCAGCGAAGCAATAGCGGCAAAGAACATATAGGCTGCGAAAATAATACCGACCCAATCACCAGCGGTGCCTTTTGCTTGGGCAATATGCGCAGGTATGGTGCCAACGGCGGCTAAGTAGTCGGGGTCAAACCATTTTGCCTCAACGCCCCAAATGTGCTGAGTAATGGCTGGCATGGTATAAACCCACATAATAAATAACGCAAACCATGAGAAAAACTGTACCAATGCTAATCGTTTCATGGTGGTCGGCATGGTTTTCATCAAGCCAAAAAATTCAGCTAACTTTTCACTAAAAGAGCGATCAATATCGGCTTTATTGAGCTCAGCTAAACCATTAGTGCCTGGCGCATATTCTTTGGTTCTAAACACAGTCCACAAGACCGAGCCTAACATTACCGAGGCGCCAATATAAAACGCCCAAATAACTGAGGGAGCAACTGAGCCAGCACTAGCCGTGTTTTCTAAACCAATGACATTGGTTAATACGAAAGGGGCAATGGAACCTAATACGCCACCTATATTAATTAAAAAAGACTGGATAGAATAACCGACATTGCGCTGCTCTGCAGGTACCATGTCAGACACTAAGGCGCGAAATGGCTGAAAGGCTAAGTTAAAAGCGGCATCCATCACAGCAAGCATCATCGCGCCAAAAAGTAGCGGGGTAATAAACATTGCTAAGGCGTCAGAATTAGGCATTAGTATCATGCCAATAGCGGCGGCAATACCACCGGCTAAAATATAAGGGTTACGACGACCTAATTTATTCCAGGTTCTATCTGAAGCAGAACCAACTAAGGGCTGAATGAGTAACCCCATAATTGGGGCTACTAACCAATAAAGTGATAAAGACTGTAAGTCGGCACCTAAATCAGACAATATCCGGCTAGCATTGGCATTTTGCAAGGCAAAGCCAAATTGCACACCTAGAAAGCCAAAACTAACATTCCAAATTTGCCAAAAACTAAGACGCGGTTTTTGTTGAGAGGGTGTCGAATTACTTGTGGTCATGTAGAGAACTCTTATATTAATTATTGAATACTTGTTCAGCTAAGCTTGAGAAAAAGCATTCTACTTTTACCTAGTGAAGTAAAAGGAGAATGTGGAAGGCCAAATTACGCTTGGCTAATATCAAACAACGAATGTATTGAAAAACAAATTAGTCTTCAATAATTCAATATACCTATTCTGGCAGTGAACGGCTATCCATTACATACGTATTCAATAAATTCAACAGCAGCAATAAAAATAACTACTCAATGAATACGTATGCACGCTCTTGCGATGTGATTTTGCAAAAAGTTAACATGGTTGTATAAATAACATTCAATGGGCGAAGATCACACAATGAACTTAAAAAAATTAATCACACTCTCTTTAATCAATTTGGCGATAGCTTTTAATAGTCAAGCGTCATTAATTACGCTAGCGAGTGATGATGCAAATAACTACGGTAATCAATGGTTAGGTAACGGTGGCAGTGGCTTTGATGAGTGGGCTTTTATTACTGATAGTGCCGGCGGTAGTGCAGGTGGCTTCTTAGCAAACAAAAGTAATAACAGTGATCTGAATAATACAGCATCAAATCCATCTGATAATGCTTGGGGCAGCTTTGCTAATGGAGCCGGTTTTAATCAGTTTGAAGCTTATCGTGGCTTCTCAAATAATTCCCTTTCCCAAGCCGGAGATGTTTTTCAATTATCAATCGAACATGGCGTTATCACTCAAGGTGGTGCCGTTGGTTTTGTGTTAAGAAATCAAAATATTAATAATGTTATTGGTGATTATAATAGTTTTAGCCGATTTGAATTTGGTTTTATCGGTGGAGGACAGAATTACAGTATTTTTGATGGTCAAGGTGTTGTCGATACGGGTATAAATTACACGACTGCCGGCCTTAACTTAACATTCACCCTGTTGAGCCTAAGCCGGTATCAGCTTGATGTATTTAATGCGGTTGATAATTCATTTTTGCAGAGTCGAAACGGCATTTTAAGTGGTAACGGCAGTATTGATAGTGTCGCTTTGTATAACCGAAATGCAGAATATGCCGATGCTTTCTTTAATAACCTTGCTATTAGTCGTAATGTGGTTGCTGTGCCAGAGCCAAGTACGTGGTTGTTATTATGTTTAGCTGTTGCTGCTTTGCTTATAAGGCGTAAGGGTAAATTAAAGATTTAATAGCTCACAATGAGAGATGTTTTATATTGAAAAAGGCGGTTAATTATCAAATTAACCGCCTTTTCTCTTTGTGAGTGCTTTTATCATTGTTGCAATAGATAAGCTGCTGCACCAAGCAAGCCCGGTTGTTGCTCGGTGATCACATAGGTAGGTGTTTTCACGGTAATATGTGATAAACGCCCTTTGGTTTCAAAGCGTGCTCTAAAGCCACTGTTTTTAAAATATTCAACAAACCTTGGTACTATGCCACCGGCAATATAAACCCCGCCTAGGCTATTCATGGTCAGGGCTAAATTACCAGCAAAGCTACCGAGTACCTTGCAAAACTGAGCAAGTGCTTGTGCGCAAGTAGGGCAGTTGCCAGCAAGTGCATTGGTACTGATATCTTTGGCGCTGAGCAATTTGGACTCTTGCTGGTTAATGGCGCATAGCGCTTGATAAACCTGCTCTAAACCATAACCAGAGAGTAACTGCTCATAAGATACCCGTTGCTTTATATTACGTAAAAACGTTAATATTTGAACATCAACATCATCAACAGCGGCAAAATCGACATGACCACCTTCGCCACTGAAACAATGCCATTGATGTACGCCTGAGATAAGTACAGGCACTAAATTAGCAACACCCAAACCCGTACCGGGGCCGCAAACGGCAATAGGTTTACCTTCAATCGCTTTACCACCACCAATTTTGACTTTTTGTGCATCACTTAATAAAGGAATTGCCATCGCAATAGCGGTGTAATCATTGATGAAGGTTAGATTATTTAACTTTAATTTAGCTTTTAATTCTTTTTGTGAAAACTGCCAAGGTAAATTGGTCATGGCAATGAGATCGTCATCAACAGGGCAAGCTATCGCCAAACAAGCATTGATGTTGCAATTATTGAGTTGCTTTTTATCAAGATAAAGGGAAATAACTTCCGCTAAGCTACCGAACTCAGCGCATTGATAAGTTTCAATATCGGTAAACTTCATCTCACTTTGTTCATCGGCAAGGGCAAGCCGAATATTTGTACCACCAATATCGGCAATTAATTTTATGGTATTAGTTACGGCTGTGTTCATTGTTTAGATTTACCTAATTACTGTACATCGATGGTTAAAGTTTGTTGCAGCCAAGAAAATTGAATGGTTAAGGTTTGTGATTTTTTATCCCAATTGAAGTTTTTGGCGGTTTTATTCATGATCGTGACCTTGCCCGGTTGATTTTTCCAATGATGAATCACTAACTTTATCGCTCTTGAGCCAGGTCGTTGGCTATAACCTTTATTTTGTTCACTGCGTTTTAAACTAATTTTTAACTGGCTTTTTTTGTGGCTCGCACGAAAAGATAATAACTCATAGAAACCTTGTTGTTTAGCATGATATGTTTCACCATCATCTTCATACATTTCATACTCGGCTGATGTTACTGAATCATCAGCATAGTAGTGTAAAGTTAGCTTGTTGCTGTCGTAATCTTGGGTAGATTGAATATCATCAATCATTGGAATAAACGAGCCGGCACGCACCAGTACGGGTAGAGTTTCTAAGTTAGTAGCGATATCGACAGTTTGACCACCTTGATATTTTTCGCCAGTACCACTATTACCGGCAAAAAACTCAAACCAAACGCCTTTTGGTAACGGTACAGATACTGATTTAACGCCAGCATCAACCACGGGGGTTACTAAAAATGCATCACCCCAAAGGTAACTGCTCGCATTGTCAATTAAACTAAGGTCACTCTCATCTTCGAAAAAGAGTGGGCGCATTAACGGCATGCCTGTGCTGCTGTTTTTATAAGCTAGCGTGTAGTTGTAAGGCAATAATTTATATCTGAGCTTGATAAACTTACGTAAAATATCTTGCGTTTCTTTATCGTGAAAAACTACTTCAGGAGCAATATTATCTTGGGCGTGCGGACGGTAAATCGGTTGGAAAACGCCATATTGTAACCAGCGAATATACATTTCTTTATTAAAGGTTTCACCGCCAGCGAAACCGCCTAAATCTGAATGAGTATAAGCCAACCCTAATACGCCCATTTGCAGGTTAAGCTCTACTTGTGGTTTTAGTCCGCCCCAAGTACGGCTAACATCACCCGTCCAAGGGATCATGCCATAACGCTGTGAGCCAGCAAAACCCGAGCGCATTAAATTAAAAGGGCGTTTGTTGGGCGCTAAACTCAGTTGGTTTTCATAAACCATTTTCGCCCATTGATGACCATAAGCATTATGAATGGCATCGCCATTTACCACGCTGCCATCACTCAGGGTGTGTAAAATGTCACTTGGGTGTACTTCAGGCTCACCTAAATCACCCCACCAACCCGCGACTCCTTGTAGGTGTAAAGTTTTATAAATGTCTTTAAACCAGTTTTGGCCTTGCTCGCTAAAAACATCAATAAGGCCGGTATTGCCAAAATAGAAATCAAAGCGTTTTGGTTTGCCATCATCACCTTTGGCTAAGGCTTGGCTTTTTTCCGCATCGGCCCATTTTTTTGAGGTGGTTAATACAAAAGGCTCGGTGATTAATACCGTATTGACCCCTTGCGCTTTAATATCGCTGATCATGTCTATCGGTGTTGGGAATGTTTCTTTATCCCAGTCTAAGTTACCCATATGGCC
This sequence comes from Colwellia sp., assembly GCA_016765685.1. Classification (GTDB taxonomy): domain Bacteria; phylum Pseudomonadota; class Gammaproteobacteria; order Enterobacterales; family Alteromonadaceae; genus Colwellia. The sequence continues at coordinate 13,366 of JAESPR010000097.1, forward strand.
TTTGATATCTTTACCAAACCAATAAAGATCGAGTACCAAAGCATCAAGGGGGAAATCTAAGTCGATAAATTTATTAACCGTCGCCCGCACCTCTGCTTCACTGCGATAGCCAAAACGAGAAGCAAAGTTGCCTAACGCCCAACGTGGCGGCATCGGTTGTTTGCCAGTAACATCGACATAGTTATTGATTAATTCAGGGTAGCTATCGCCGGAGAAAACGAGATAAGCCATGCGACCTGATACCGCTTCAAATTGCATGATATTTTGCTCAGTTTTACCTAAATCCATCCAGCCTTTGGCAGAGTTGTCGAATAATAAAATGTATTTGTTGCTTGAAAACACCGCCGGTAAACTAAAGTTCATTTGGTTTGACTGGGTTTCATAACCGTAATGCGCACGGTTATATAAAGGCATACGGTGGCCGCGCCTGTCCATACCTAAAACTCGTTCACCGCCGCCGAGTAATTTTTCATGTTTGCTTAAGGTAAAACGAAAACCTTGCACGGCATGTTGCTTTTCGTCTTCCTGAACAGTGCCAATGAAAAAACCAGACTCTTCAGCCACTAATAACTTTTCACCTTGATAATAACTGATCTTAAAAGGTGACTTGTTAATCACCGCAGTTAACCTGCCTAGTGCAACCGTTAAGCTGTTTTTGTTATCGTTAACCGTAAAACTGTGGGCTAGCGCATCTTCTTTAATAGCAAAAGAGGGTAAGTGCGCTGCTTTATTTGCGCTGTCAGCCAGTAAATAATGAGTAGCAATGGCCGACTCTGAATAAGCAGTTAAATTGACCTCACCAAGATTTGTAGTAATCAGCAAACTTTTGTTTGTTAGCTGATGGCTAACATAACTTACTTGCTCAAATGCCTGAGAAGTCAGCGGAAGTAGAGCTAGCACGAGTAAAAAAGACAGCTGTTTTATTGTTATTAATAAGCGCAAAACGTTTCCTTAAATATTATTAATTTTCTTCTACTGTGATAATAACCTTAGATACTCTTATTCTACCTCTTGAATACGTATGCAATAGCTTGTTAGTTATTCAGCTTATCATTAGCATAAATATTAATAACAAAAACCTCACCCAATACACAAAGATAAATATATGAATTTTTCATTAAATGCTTCGGCTAGTTTATTCATCGCGCTAACGTTAACTGGTTGCATCCAAACAGTTGAAAATAGAAATGACAATGTAAATGAAAACCAAGTAGTAAACGCCCAAGCCAATGAGTTACCTGCACAGATCTTTTACGGCACAAAAAATGATTATGCCTCACAAGCCATTTATTTTTTAATGACCGATAGATTTGTTGATGGTGACGTGAGCAATAACCATGACGAACAAGGCGGAGAATTCCCTACCTTTAATATCAAATTAACCGGTGAAAATGGTGAACAAGCCAATGTCGGTTATTTAGGTGGCGACTTTCAGGGAGTATTGAATAATGCTCAGTACATTAAAGACATGGGCTTTACTTCGGTGTGGTTAACGCCTATTTTCGATAATCCGGATCAAGCCTTCAGTGGCGGCGAGCCTATTACTTTTGGTGGCGCGTTTAAAGATGGCGGTAAAACCGGTTACCACGGCTATTGGGGCGTTAATTTTTATCAGGTAGATGAGCATTATGACTCTGCCAGTTTACGTTTTCAAGATTTTACTACTAAATTAGCGCAAGATTATCAGCTTGATTTTGTGCTCGATATTGTCGGCAATCATGGTTCACCAGCTTATACCATGCCGGTTGATCAGGCCAAATTTGGTGAGTTATATGATCAAAACAATGTCTTGGTGGCGGATCATCAAAACCTGCATCCTGAAAAACTATCTTCAGACAACCCTTTACACCAGTTTTACAACCAGAAACCTGATATCGCCGAATTATCAGATTTGAATGAAAATAACCCCGCAGTATTAGCGTATTTCACTGATGCTTATTTACAATGGTTAGCGCAAGGAGCTGATTCTATTCGCATTGATACTATCAAGCATATGCCCCATCACTTTTGGAAAAAACTTACCGATAATATTCGCGCTGTTCATCCGGATATTTTTATTTTTGCCGAAAGTTTCTCTTACGATGCGAAGTTTATTGCGGAGCACACACTGCCAGAAAATGGTGCTGTTAGCGTATTAGATTTTCCCGGACAGCAAGCCATTACCGGTATTTTTGAAAATAAAAACAGTGACTACGCTGATATTTTATCTTATCTATATCTTAACAATGGTCCGTATCACAACCCTTATGAACTCATGACCTTTTATGATAATCACGACATGGCACGGATGAACGCCAGTGATAAAGGTTTTATTGATGCTAATAATTGGCTGTTTACCGCACGTGGTATTCCGGTCATTTATTACGGCAGTGAGCTTAATTTTATGACCGGAAAAAGAGAGCATGAAGGCAACCGTAATTATTTAGGACAAGCCAATATTGAAAAAGCCAAAAAACATGTCATTCATAAAGCTTTAACCAGTATTGCGAATGTGCGTAAAAACGCTATCGCCTTGCAAAAAGGTGTGCAGTTAAATTTGAATTTTAGCGGCAATAGCGCAAGTTTTTATCGAGTTTATCAAGTCGATGGTGTAAATCAAACGGCATTAGTGCTACTTAATAAAGGTGATGAAAGACAGAATGTAAAAGTGGCGCTGCTTAATGTAGGCGTTTGGCAAGATGCTGTTAGTAAGGAAAATATATCAGTATTACCAGAGCAAAACGCTTTAATGCTTGAGGTTCCCGCGCACGGCGTAAGAGTATTGTTGCTTAATGAAGCACTAACTAGTGCTAAACTAATTGAGCGCTTAGTTAGTGAGCTATAAATAAAAAAAAATGGCAAGTTGATGTTGCCATTTTTTGATAGCGTTTTTTTCACTGAAAAAACTTACATCGATAAATCTTCACGTAATACGTAAACGTTATAAGAAATTGATTTAAAGTGTGATGACCAACGTTTGAGCACTTTTTTAGCTTTTTCTTTGCTACCTAAGTGTTTAGCTAACATGGCACTAAATTTAATTTCTGGAGGTGCCATCTCGCCATAATTCATATAAGGGATAGCAAGACTCATTGCTAATTTACCGTTGACACTATCATTCCAATACCAATTATAGGGCCAATTTTCCTTTTTGGCGGCATCACTGATAATTTTTTTGTCTTTCGCTAACGCCTCAAAGTGTCCTAATTTAAGCTTATAACTAGTAACACCGACATACTTATATTTTACACCGGCTGGCCAATTACTATTTTTGAGATCACCTTCAGAGCGATTGCGTTCGAAATGGGCAATATGTTTACTCACATTTTCACCCCAGTTTTCAGAGGCTTTGGACTTAGTATTCCATTGGCGGTAATCATCAAGATCCGACCAAGAATCACAACAAGAACGAACTATATAAGTATTCATATTTGACCCCATATCGGCCTGATACACGCTCCATGTACGAGGATCATCTTTAGACTTTCGGTAGGCAATGTGTTTTTTGAATGCTTTTTCAAAATCTGCAGATTGCCCTGCTTTAGGGACAAATACCCACGCATTGGAGATGTTTTTTTCTAATTTTTTGTCTTCTGCATTTGCAGGCATTGATGTCCAACTTAACAGTAAGATGAACAGTGAAAAATAAAATGAGATAACTTTTATTTTTGTAGTCATAGTAGTTTCCTTTTTTGATTAATAACCCATGACAACTACCAACAACTAAATGGACTATGGATAGGAATACGAAGTAATCTTATTGCTATTTAAGTTTCAACGTTTAAATAGCGTAGTAAATGAACTCAATAAAAGCCATTTGTGTATGGTTTTTATGCAGCAAAAAAATTGCTTACATTGACCATACCTTGTGATCGGAAGCGTTTTTCAATGATGAAGTTACCTTCTAATCTCAATTTTTACCCATTTCATCGAATTTAGTGCGTTTTGTATTGGTTTAAGCGACAAAAAAACATAAAATCTAAAGGTAATCAATTTGGTATAATCAACATAAGGGAAATATCATAATGAAATCTAAGGTTAATTATTTGAAACAAGCCTTGGCATTAAGTCTAGGTTTATTAAGTAGTGTGGCTTTTGCCAACTCGCAAGAGGCCAAGGTGATCACTGCTGAAAACTTAGCGACTTTGCAAAGTGTTAGTCAAACCCAAGTCAGCCCAAGTGGTGATTTGATTGCTTATACCCGCTCAGTACCACGTGAAATTTACGTTGAAAAAGATGGTAAAAACTGGGGAGAGTTATACCTAGTTAACGATAAAGGGGTTGAGCGCCCATATATTACCGGCAAGGTAAATGTGCGAAATATTCAATGGTCAAGTGATGGCTCGTTGATTTATTTTTTAGCGAAAATGAAAGATGACAAACACACTGCCCTGTATCAAATAGCAGTAGCGGGTGGTCAGGCACAAAAAACCTTGGCGTTGAAAAACACGAGTGTTAACGATTACGCTTTAAATAGCGATAACACCAAAATTGCTATTTTAGCGAAAAAAGCCAAAGATAAATCGATTAAAAAGCTGAAAAAGCTTGGCTTTAAAGCTGAGATATACGAAGAACAACTAACCAACCAGTTTTTATATGTTGTTGATCTTGAGCAATCAGAGCAAGCAATTACGCCAGAAGCATGGAGCCTTGGCGGTTATGTGTCTGATGTGCACTTTTCTCCGACAGGTAAAAGTTTGTTAGTAAAAACTCAGCCAAGCGCGCTTATTGATGAAGAGTACATGAAATCACAATGGCATATTGTTGATATTGCTAAACAAAAAGTGATGATGTCATTTGCCACTAAGGGTAAATTAGGTGCCGCTGAATTTTCTTATGACGGTAAATATGTCGCCTTACATGGTGCAGAAGATGAACATGATCCAGCAACAGGACGTTTATTTTTAGCCCAAGTAAGCTCAGGAAAAATTACAGACTGGTTACCAAACTTTAAAGGACACGTAAGTGACTTTGAATGGAGCAATAAACGTAACGAATTATATTTTATTGCCAATATTGGTACGCAAGCTATAGTCGCTAAAATTAAAACGGGCTCAAATACCTACAAAAAAGTTGTGAAAGCCGGAAAGTTTATCGCTAGCAATTTAAGTCTTTCTGATTCAGATAAAACGATTGCCCTTAAAGGTAATACCGCTAAACACCCTAACGAAGTATTTATATTACGTGGTAAAAGCCATAAACAAACCCGCCTAACTGACTCGAACAAATGGTTAAATGATCTTGCTTTTGCCAAACAAGAAAGCTTAACCATTAAAGCGCGTGACGGTGTAGAAATTGGTGGTGTATTAGTTTACCCATTAGATTATAAAAAAGATCAACGCTACCCATTAATTATGTCTGTGCATGGTGGCCCTGAAAGCCATGATAAAGATGGCTGGCTAACGGCTTATTCTCGCCCCGGACAATTAGCAGCCGCGCAAGGTTATGCCGTATTTTACCCAAACTATCGTGGCAGCACAGGTAAAGGTGTTGAATATTCAAAGCTGGGTCAAAATGATTACGCAGGTAAAGAATTTGACGACTTGGTTGATTTAAAAAATCATCTCGTCAATATTGCCTTAGTTAACGAGAAGAAAGTGGGTATCACGGGTGGTTCGTATGGTGGTTACGCTTCAGCTTGGGGTGCTACTAAATTAACTAAACACTTTGCTGCCAGTGTGATGTTTGTTGGTATTTCAAACCAGTTGTCTAAATTTGGTACTACCGATATCTCTAACGAAATGCATTTAGTGCATGCGCGTTCTTATCCGTGGGAAAAATGGCAGTGGTATTTAGAGCGAAGCCCTATTTATTGGGTTGGTCAATCAGAAACGCCATTATTAATTATGCATGGAAAAAATGACCCACGTGTTCACCCCGGTCAATCAATGGAGCTTTACCGTTACATGAAAGTTCAAGGTAAAACGGTACGTTTAGTTTATTATCCTGGCGAGGGGCATGGTAACCGCAAAGCCGCCGCTAAATATGATTACAGCTTGCGCTTGATGCGTTGGATGGATAACTATTTAAAACATGATAACAAGCCGATGCCAGCACATGAGCTGCCACATGCTACTAATTTATCTGCACAAAAAGAAGGTGATAAAGATTAAATAAAGTACAACTTCTTGTTTTTTTATCAAGGTCAGCTTAGCTGACCTTTTTTATTGTTACTCAATCAACTATTCAATCAAGTCTATTTTCCTCATTACAAAAATATTACATACGTATGCATGACTTTTTCAGTCACTTTCTTCTTTGCATACGTATGTAGCTTATTGCCCTAATTTCAGAGTTAGTCATAATCGAAGAATGGTTTTTTTTATTATTATCTGATTAATTGAGAGTTAGAAGCACTTATGGTTACCAAAACTAAAACCGCTAAAACCACAGCCAAAGCGAGCAAAAAAAATTCTGCTGCTAATGCTACTGTTAATTCAGTGATTAGTGCATCGGAGCTAAAAGCACGCATTCAGCATCACCTGCAATTTACCTTAGGTGACATCGCTGATGAAGAAGAAATTAAATCTGCCCACTGGCAAGCCACCTCGTTAGCCTTGCAAGATATTGTTATCGCTAAGTTGAATAAAACTAAAAAACGCCAATTTGCTCAAGATGCTAAAAGTGTTAACTACTTATCTCTTGAGTATTTAATGGGACGTTTGTTATCGAACAACCTGCACAATGTTGACTTATATAACGTCGCAGAAAAAGCGCTGAAAGCGTTAGGCTTTGAATTAGCAGACTTATGTGAGCAAGGGCCTGATTTGGCCTTAGGTAACGGCGGTTTAGGACGTTTAGCTGCCTGTTTTTTAGACTCCCTAGCCACCCTTGATTACAATGCCATGGGTTACGGTATTCATTACCAACACGGTTTGTTCAAACAAGCTTTTGTTGATGGTCACCAAGTAGAAACGCCTGATATGTGGCGTGAATATGGTAATCCGTGGGAAGTTTGTCGCCCAGAGTCGGCGCAGTATATTCCGCTTTATGGTCATGTTGAGCAAGTTGCGCAAGCTGACGGCAGCATGAAATCAGAATGGCAAGCGGGTAAAGTATTTAAAGGGGTACCTTGGGATATTCCGATTGTGGGTTACCACAGCGACACCGTAAACACCTTGCGCTTGTGGGAGTGTCGTGCTGATAGCGCTTTTGATTGGGACAAATTCAATAACGGTGATTACTTACATGCCCTTGAAAACCAAGTGCATGCTGAAAGTGTCTCGAAAGTGCTTTATCCAAATGATGAACACGAAGCCGGCAATGAGCTGCGTTTTATTCAACAATATTTTTTCTGTGCTTGTTCAATAAAAGACATTATTGCCCGTTTTGAAGCTAAACATGGTGACTTAGCTCAAGCGAAAAACTTGCAAATGTTTGCCGAAAAAGTTGCTATTCAGTTAAACGATACTCATCCAACCATCGCCATTTTAGAGTTTATGCGGCTATTGTTAGACGAGCATGAAATGGCTTGGCATGCTGCGTGGGCGTTAGTGCGTAATGTGTTTGCCTACACAAACCATACCTTGTTACCTGAAGCATTAGAAAAATGGTCTGTAGCTTTATTCGTGAGAGTATTGCCGCGTCATTTAACGATTTTATATCGTATTAACGAAGCGTTTTTAAATGATGAAGTTGCCGTTAAATGGCCTAATGATGAAGCCATGCGCACGCGTTTATCTATTATTGAAGAAGGCGAACAGCGCAAAGTTAGAATGGCACATTTATGTGTGGTTGCCGCGCATAAAGTTAATGGTGTTGCGCAAATTCATTCTGATTTGGTTAAACAAGACTTATTCCCTGAATTTGATGCCTTATGGCCGACTAAATTAACTAATGTTACTAACGGTATTACTCCTCGTCGTTGGTTGAAAGCGTGTAACCCACTGTTATCAAACTTGTTATCAAAAACCATCAAAGATGATTGGGCAAAAAATTTAGGTAGCTTAAAGCAATTGGCTGAATTTGCTGATCAAGCCGCTTTCCAGAAAAAATTCATGGATATAAAGCTGCAGAACAAAATTACCTTAACCAAAGAGATTAAAGATCTTACCGGCATAACGGTGAGTCCTGATGCCATTTTTGATGTGCAAATAAAACGTTTACATGAATACAAGCGTCAGCACTTAAACTTATTGCACATCTTAGCCTTGTACCGTCGTTTATTAGAAAACCCTGAATTAGACATGCCAGCGCGAGTATTTATCTTTGGCGCGAAAGCTGCTCCGGGTTACAAACTAGCCAAAGAAATTATTTACGCGACCAATAAAATCGCTGAAAAAATCAATCACGATGCCCGCATAAAAGACAAGTTAAAAGTAGTGTTTTTGCCGAATTATCGCGTTAGTTTGGCTGAAAAAATCATTCCAGCTGCTGATGTTTCTGAGCAAATATCTACCGCTGGTAAAGAAGCTTCCGGCACAGGCAATATGAAGCTGGCGCTTAATGGTGCCATTACCATTGGCACGTTAGACGGTGCCAATATTGAAATTGCTGAAGAAGTGGGCAGCGACAATATTTTCATTTTCGGCTTAAACGTTGATGAAGTAAAAGCGTTAGATAATTACGGCTATAACTCACATCACTATTACCACACCAATAAAGAAATTAAAGCCTGTTTAGACTGGTTAGACACCGATTATTTTACCCCAGGGAACGCCGGTGAATTATCCCCATTGAAGCATAGCTTCCTTGAGGGGGGCGATCCGTACAAGGTATTGGCGGATTTTCAATCCTATTCGGATGCTCAATTTGCTTTAGGTAAAGCTTATCAAAACAAAAAACGTTGGGCGCGCATGGCAATTTTAAATACCGCGATGATGGGTAAGTTTAATTCAGATAGGTCCATTGAAGATTATGTCAGCAATATTTGGCATTTAACTAAATCGTAAATATTGTTTTGTCGAGGCAAGCATCGACCTACAGTTAAATTGTAGGTCGTCACGAGTGAAACGAGGCACGACAAAGCAAACAAAGGAAACCCATGAACGTAAAAGCAAGCACCATTAAAAGCGTTTTAAATAACACTTTTATTAAACAAACAGATATAGACGCGATTGTTAACGCGCGTCATGGTGCTGCCCATACTGTTTTGGGTTTGCAAGTACTTGCAAACTCTTGTTTATCAAGTAAGGGTTACCTTGTTATCAGTGCTTTTATTCCTGATGTCATTCAGGTAACTATTCTAGATAAGAAAACCCAAAAGCAATTAGCGACCTTAACAAGGGTTGATAAGGCGGGATTCTTTGTCGCTAAACTACGACGTAAAAAGCTGTTTGCCTATCAGTTGAAAGTGACCAGTAATACGCAAACACAAATCATTGAAGATGCTTTCGCTTTTAGCTTTTTATCAGGTAAGGCGGGATTAGGCAACGCGCTATTAAGTGAATTAGATATTCATTTACTTAATGAAGGCAATCATCAAAAACCCTATCAAAAATTAGGTGCGCATCAGCACACAGTAGTAGATGCAAGTGATCAGCGTGTAACTGGCGTAGCTTTTTCATTATGGGCACCTAACGCAAGCTCTGTTGCTGTTATTGGTGATTTTAATCATTGGGATGGCCGTATTCATCCCATGGAAAACCGCAGTGGTTACTGGACGATTTTTATGCCCAATGTTGAGGTTGGTAGCTTATACAAATTTGAATTAAAAGATTGTCATGGTAAGTCGCTACCCAATAAAGCCGATCCCTATGCTAGCCAAGCACAATACCGACCTGATACCGCTTGCATTGTTGCTAATGAACAAGAGTATGACTGGCAAGATGCCCAATGGTTGGCACAGCGTGGTCAACGCAATGCGCGTACCGCCGCTATTAGTATTTATGAAGTTCATTTAGGCTCATGGCGACGAGCCCCGAATGGTGATTATTTAAATTACCGAGATATTGCCGCCAAGCTTATTCCCTATGTGCTTGAAATGGGCTTTACCCATATTCAATTAATGCCGATCAGTGAATTTCCCTTTGATGGTTCATGGGGTTATCAACCCGTGGGCTTATTTGCGCCAACCGCGCGTTTTGGTAGTCGCGCTGACTTTCAATTTTTTGTCGATAGCTGTCATCAAGCCAACCTTGGCTTGTTGATTGATTGGGTGCCGGGACATTTTCCTAGTGACGCTCACGGTTTGGCGCAGTTTGATGGCACCCATTTATATGAACATGAAGACAGGCGTTTAGGTTTTCATCCTGATTGGAACACCCTCATTTATAATTATGGCCGGGTTGAAGTTGCCAACTTCTTGCGTGCTAGCGCCCTACATTGGTTAGATGATTTTCACGTAGATGGTATTCGTGTGGATGCCGTTGCTTCCATGTTGTATTTAGATTACAGCCGCAAAGAAGGTGAGTGGTTACCTAATATTCATGGTGGTAATGAAAACCTTGAAGCAGTAGCCTTTTTACAGCGCTTTAATGAAGAATTATATAGTCAATATCCGGGTACTTTTTCGGTCGCCGAAGAATCTACTTCTTGGCCGGGGGTATCGCGCCCAACGGATTCAGGCGGTTTAGGTTTTGGCTATAAATGGAACATGGGCTGGATGAATGACAGCTTAAGTTACATGCAGGAAGACCCTATTCATAGAAAACATCATCACGACAAGTTAAGTTTCAGTTTAGTGTACGCTTTTGATGAAAACTTTGTTTTGCCACTAAGTCACGACGAAGTAGTGCACGGCAAAGGCTCTATTTTAGCCAGAATGCCCGGCGATACCTGGCAACAATTTGCTAATTTGCGGGCTTATTATGGTTTTATGTGGACTCATCCGGGTAAAAAGTTACTCTTTATGGGCTGTGAATTTGGCCAAGGTAAAGAATGGGATCACGATACTGAGCTTGACTGGCAACAACTTGATATCCATTGGCATAAAGGCGTGCAGCGCTTAGTTAAAGACTTAAATGAAATTTACACCACCACGCCGGCGCTTTATGAAAAAGATTGTATGAGTGAGGGTTTTTCTTGGTTAGAACATGATAACACCGAGCAATCAATTTACAGCTTTATTCGTTATGGCAACGATCGTCACTCAAAGAAAAGTAACCCTGTTATTGTGCTTTGTAATTTTACCCCGCAAAGTCACCAGCATTACCGTGTTGGTGTACCTGTTACTGGTTTTTATCACGAAATTCTCAATTCTGACGCACAAATTTATGGCGGCAGTAATCAAGGCAATTTAGGTGGTGTTGAAAGTATTTCAGGGCAGTGCCAAGGACAAGCACAGTATATTTCTATTACGGTACCACCGTTAAGCACAATTATCTTCTCATTAGCATGGCAGGATAATTAATGGCAGCAGTAAAGCAACCTATTGCAAGTGCTGAGTCAAATCATGACCGCCTGCAAGTAAGCTCTGGTCGCTCATATCCTTTAGGCGCAACCGTAGATGAAAAAGGTATTAATTTTGCCATTTTTTCTGCCAATGCTGAAAAAGTAGAATTGTGCTTGTTTGATGCCTCAGGACAAAATGAACTTCAGCGTATCACCTTACCTGAGTTTACTGATGAAGTATGGCATGGTTTTGTTGATGATTTACCGGAGGGCACATTATATGGTTATCGCGTTTATGGGCCGTTTGCACCGCATGAAGGGCACAGATTTAATCCGCATAAATTATTGCTTGATCCCTACGCTAAACAGTTAGCGGGGGAGTTTATTACTTCTACCAGTCATTATGCTTTTGATACCCATTGCCCCGAAGCCGACTTAACACTAGATATACGTGATAACGCCGCTTATCTACCTAAGTGTGTGGCGGTAAAAACCTTAGCCTTGTGTAACTCTCATCCACAAGTGCGTCGCCGCGACACCATACTTTACGAACTGCACGTTAAAGGTTTTACCAAACTACATCCTGACGTACCGGTTGAACTACAAGGCACTTTTGCCGGTCTTGCCCAACCCAGTGTTTGCCAATACCTTGCTGATTTAGGCATTACCAGTATTGAGCTTTTACCCGTGCACAGTTTTTTAGATGAGCCCTTTGTTAAAGAAAAAAACTTAACCAATTACTGGGGTTACAACAGTTTAAGTTTTTTTGTACCGCAGCCTAGTTATTGTTATAGCGATGGTTTAAACGGTGACTTATACGGTGGTATGAGCGAATTTAAAAACATGGTTGAAGTTTTTCATCAAGCGGGTATCGAAGTCATTCTTGATGTGGTTTACAACCATACCGCAGAAGGCAATGAGCTTGGACCAACCTTAAGTTTTAAAGGCATAGACAACGCCAGTTATTACCGTTTGTGCGCGGAAGATAAACGTTTTTATGTTAATCATTCAGGCTGCGGTAATACCCTAAATATTAGTCATCCGCGGGTTTTACAATTAGTCACCGACAGTTTGCGCTATTGGGTTGAAGTAATGGGTGTTGATGGCTTTCGTTTTGATCTCGCGCCAGTATTAGGGCGCGATGAACAGCATTTTAGCGCCAATAATCATTTCTTTAGTGCCTTAAAGCAAGATCCCACCTTAGCGAAAGTAAAACTAATTGCCGAGCCATGGGATATTGGCGAGGGCGGTTATCAATTGGGGCGTTTTCCCAACCAGTGGATGGAGTGGAACGATAGGTTTCGTGATACTTGCCGCCGTTTTTGGCGCGGTGATGAAGGCATGGCACCAGAATTTGCGGCTCGTTTACATGGCTCTAGTGATATTTTTGAGCCTCGCACTCATGGAATATCAAGCCGTCGCCCTAGCGCTAGTATTAATTTTATCACCTCTCATGATGGTTTTACCCTGCATGATTTAGTGAGTTACCAACATCAACACAATCATGCCAATGGTGAACAAAACCAAGATGGCCACAGCAGTAATTTTAGCAGTAATTTTGGTGTTGAAGGTGATACCGATAACGACATTATCAAGCAACTTCGCCAGCAACAAAAACGCAATTTATTAACCACCTTATTTATCTCCCAAGGCACGCCAATGTTATTGTCAGGAGATGAAATGGCCAATTCACAGCAAGGTAATAACAATGCTTATTGCCAAGATAATGAAATTTCATGGCTCAATTGGCATAACTCTAATAGCCAAAGTGAGATCGAATTTGTTAAACGTCTGATCCATTTGCGTAAAGAGCATCCATTACTAAATCGAACTCATTATCAACACGGCAATACGGTGTCAGCACAAACCGGCTTGCCTGATATTAGCTGGCTTAATTGTCATGGAAAGTTGATGCAAACAAGTGACTGGCATGACAGCGCTATTAAGTGTGTCTCTATGTTGCTTGGTGATACTAAAAGCGAAGTATTACCGGCAGTAGAGACCATTTTTGGTGAATATTGTCCATTAGGGCAAATCGAAGATGATGCGTTATTAATCATCTTTAATGCGCACCAAAGTGATATTGACTACGCCTTACCTGCGTTAAGCGGTTATTGGCAAGTATTGCTTAATACTGCTGAGGGTATTGGTTTTTTAAATGACAAACTTAGCAAAAAATTAGCTAAAACCAACATTACTGCCGCCGCACACAGTTGTGTAGTACTCAGTTTTTCTCAAACTAGTAGCAAAGAAAATCCAAAAAATACAACAAAAATCAATCAACTCACTTTTGTGAGCGAAGAAGACAGAGAGTAACAAGAATATGATTTCACATCACCATAGACAAGACTTTTCATATGGCAAGGCACAAGCAAGTGCAAACTTAATAGCACAACTAGCACAAGAGGTTGGTTTTCATCAAAGCTATATTGACAGTTATGGCAAGCAAGTTTTTGCCAAAGATGAAGCACGTCATGCACTGCTTAAAGCCATGGGTTACGATCTCAGTAGTGACGAGGTACTTGCACAGCAAATAACGTTATTGCATGAGCAAACATGGCGAGTAATGTTACCAGCAACGCATATTGCTAAGTGTGAAGAAGAAAGTCACACTCTGATAATCAGTTTGGCATCAGGCGTGAATAATCATATTACTTGGACAATAACCACCGAAACAGGTGAAACGCTCAATGAGCAAATTGCTCTGAATCGTTTAGTTAAACTAGACGAAACTTCTTTAGGGAAAGATCATTTTGCTAAATATCAATTACCTTTACCTAACTTAGCGCAAGGTTATCATCAGTTGTCGTTAACGCATGGTGAACAAAATGCCAGTTGTCATTTGATTTTCGCGCCAAAAACTTGTTACAGCCCACAAGAGGCGTCGGTTCAAAAAATGTGGGGTTATGCCGCACAGCTATATTCTATTCGTAGTGACAATAACTGGGGCATGGGCGATTTTGGTGACTTACTAGCGCTGGTTGAAAAATCAGCACAGCAAGGTGTTTCAGCCATTGGTTTAAACCCTTTGCACCCATTATACCCAAACAATCCTGCTCATCGTAGCCCGTATTCACCCACCAGTCGTTGTTTTTTAAATGTCATCTATATTGACGTTACTAAGGTGCCTAACTATGCAAGTTGCCAAGCCGCTCAAGTGCGCTTTAATAGTGACGAATTTCAAGCGAAATTAGCCTTTGCTAAAGGCACAGATTTAATTGATTACCCCGCGGTTGCTGATGTGAAATATCAGATTTTAGAATTATTGTTTAAAGACTTTATTACCAACCCAAGTAAGGCTTTATTAGCAGAGTTTAATGATTTTAAAGCTGAGCAAGGGGATGATTTACTAAATTTAACTACTTTTGATGCTTTGTACGAACACTTTAGAGCGCAAGATGAAAATATTTATGGTTGGAAAATGTGGCCACAAGGTTATCAAAACCCTAACAATGCAGACGTTAAAGCATTTCAAACAAGTCATAGCGAGCGTATTGATTATTTTGCCTTTTTACAGTGGTTAGCTCATGTTCAGTTAACAACCGTTGCACAAACAGCAAAAGCACAGGGTATGCCCGTGGGTTTGTATTTAGATTTAGCCGTTGGTTGTGATGGCTCGGGCGTTGATGTGTGGTGTGATCAAGACGTGTATGTGTCGGGTGCTGCGGTTGGCGCGCCGCCCGATGCAATGAATACTTTAGGTCAAGATTGGGGTTTAACGCCAATTAACCCCGTAGCATTGCAACAGCAAGGTTACTTGCCGCTAGTTAAAGCCTTGCGTAGCAATATGCAATATGCGGGCGCTTTACGTATTGATCATATTTTAGGTTTAATGCGTCAATATTGGGTTGCGCCGGGTATGAAAGCCGATGAAGGGGTTTATATTACCTTTCCATTAGCCGATATCTTACGTATTATCGCGCTAGAATCACGCCGTGAAGAATGTGTGGTTATTGGTGAAGATTTAGGCACAGTGCCGGAGGGTTTTGGTGACATTATGGCAAGCGCGGGTTTATTGTCATACAAAGTACTCTTTTTTGAACGTTGGGATTCAGGCTTTTTTATGCGTCCAGAGTTATACCCCGCACAATCTATGGTGACGGTTTCTACCCATGATTTACCGACACTGACCGGCTGGTGGACAGGGCGAGATCTTGAATGGCGTCAACAATTAAACTTATATCCTAATGATGAAATGGGGCAACAAGAGCGCACCAGTCGCATTGAAGATAGAAATTTGTTAATTTCTGCTTTGGGTGATCTTAATGTGATTGATATGGCAAAATCGCCACCGCAAGCGCCGGCTAAAATGAATACCGAATTATCGGCTGCCGTGCAAAAATATTTAGCACAAGCGCCTAGTCATATTCAGTTAATACCCTTAGAAGATGCCTTAGAAATTGTTGAACAGGTGAATATTCCTGGCACGATAGATCAGCATCCTAACTGGCGTCAAAAGTTGCCGGTAACACTGACAGAATTTTTTCAACAAGAGTCAGTTAATGCCATTAGCGCTGCTATGCAGCAAGCGCGCCCACTTTGTAGGTCGACACGAACGTAGTGAGGCTCTACATGTGATGTGATTAGCGCTTGTCGAGGCGAGCACCCACAAGGTGCAGCGTTGCAGCATAGCCCTACATAGATTTATGACCAAATAAAAGAGAAATTTATCATGAAAACATTGGTTCAAGGTGTTATTTTTATTGTCGCCACTTTTAGTTTGTTAACTCCTTTAAGCATTATTGCTAAAGAAAGCACTTTGCAGTCAGATAGCACGGCCAAAGCCGCTAAACTAGCGCCTTATCAACAACGTTCTTTTCAAGATGAAGTGTTTTACTTTGTGCTTCCTGACCGATTTTACAACGGTGATGAAAGTAACGATTTAGGCGCAGCAGCGAACGATAAAAAGCGTGCTTTATCCCGTGGCGGTTTCGATAAAACCCATAAAGGCATGTACCATGGTGGTGACTTAGCGGGTTTAACTGAAAAACTACCTTATCTTGATAATATGGGCATTACCGCTATTTGGTTAACGCCTATTTTACGTAACCAAGCGATGCAAGCAGATAGTTCGGGTTACCATGGTTACTGGATTTTAGACTTTACCGAATTAGACCCTCACCTTGGTAGTAATGCTGAGTTAAAGCATTTTATCGACCAAGCTCACCAACGTAATATCAAGGTGTTTTTTGATATTATTACCAATCATACTGCTGACGTTATTAAATATGAAGAATGTCATGGTAAAGATGGTTTAGGTTGGATAGTTGAGGACGCTAATGCTGATAACAAAAGCTGCCCGTTTAAGTCAAGGGCGCAGCTTGCTAAAGGTGATGTTTACACTCCACTTATTCCTAAAGGAAATGAGCAATTCCCTTTATCTCAAGTAAAGTCACCCCATTGGTTAAATGATATTGATGCTTACCATAACCAAGGTGACTCATTTTGGCAGGGTGAAAGTGCCATTCGTGGTGACTTTGTCGGTTTGGATGATCTCGATACCAATAGTGAAAAAGTCGTTACCGGCATGATTGATATTTATAAAAACATTATTACTGAGTTCAAACCAGACGGATTTCGTATTGATACCGTTAAACACGTTAATATGGAATTTTGGCAAGCCTTTTCGCCCGCATTGATTAAACATGCCCACAGTTTAGGCATCGACAATTTTTTTATGTATGGTGAGGTTTATAGCTTTGAACCCAAATTATTAAGCCCTTTTAGCACCGAAGGAAAAATACAGTCAGTGTTGGATTTTGCCTTACAAAGTGCCATTCAAAATACCCTTGTTAATCAACAAGGCACTGCTGTATTAGCGCAATTGTTCGCTCAAGATCATTTGTATCAAACTGCTCACACTGATATTGAAAATACCAATGCTAATCATTTGGTTAATTTTACCGGTAATCATGATTTGGGGCGTTTTGCTTACTTTTTAAGAACCAGTCAATTTAACTATAGCGAAGCTGAGCAAATCAAACGTAATTTATTGGCTCATGCGATGTTGTATTTTAGTCGTGGTGTGCCTGTGATTTATTATGGTGATGAGCAAGGTTTTGTTGGTGACGGTAACGATCAAGCCGCGCGTCAAGACATGATGCCTTCACTGGTGGCTAGTTATAACGATGATAATTTACTAGCTACCGATAAAACCACCGCAGATGATAATTTTGATACCAACCACTTGTTTTACCAAACCTTTGCAAAGTACGCTGAGCTTTATCAGCAATATCCAGCGCTACGTTTTGGTCAGCAAAGCACGCTTTATGCTCAAGACAAACCGGGAATTTTTGCTATTGAAAGGGCTTATAGATCAACTAGGGGCGAGCAGAAGTTAATGGTAGTATTCAATACGGCAACAGACGCTCAATCACTTGAATTGATAACAGCTAAAACAGCAGGCAAATTAATGTATAAAGCGGATGAAACCACTACGGCTAACAGTGTTGCCCCGTTAAGTTTTGCTATTTATCAAGTATTAAAATAATTCAGCAAAATCATCTTCTATATCGCTATAGTCCTCTGGAGAAATGCCTAAAATATCTAACGCTTCCTCGCCAATTTCATCCCAATCAGGTGATGGGTTATAGCGTTTTACTTTCTCAACCATATTTTCAGCGGTTTTTAATGCGGCAAAAGCAAGTTGGATATTTGGCGCAATTGGTTGTTTAAAAAAGCCACTGTCATGATGTTGTAAGATTAATTGGCAAATTTCTTTAGGAAGGTGCCAAGAAGTAGCCACATAATAACCAAGCACTGCATGGTTGGTACGATATCGTGCTTCTTCTAACGTGATTGAATTAACGTTTTGTCGATTAGCTTCACTCAGTATTTCTATATAGTCAGCATGTTTTAAAGCCAATAATGGTATACCACAATTTTGGAATAAACCTATGGTGTAGAGCATATCAACAGGCAGTTCATTTTTAATCTTGTTGCCAATGTAAGTCATCGCATTGGCAACATCTTGGGCGTCATCCCAAAAACGCTCTAGTGAAATGCAAGCATCACCTTTAAAGGACGCTTTTAGTAATAAAGCGGTCACTAAACCATTGACTGTTTTTATGCCAAGCATCATCACCGCTTGCTTTATTTCAGAAATGCGTCGATTCATACCGTAAAAAGGGGAGTTAATAATTTTTAAAATGGCCGCCGATAAACCAACATCTCCAAAGATAAGGCTGGAAATATCTTCGATGCTCGGTTCATCTTCGGTCATTATTTTTTGAATACTTGATAGAATTTCAGGTTTTACTGGAATTTGAAAACTTGAAATAACCGCTGACATTTTCTCTTCATCTAAATCAAACAACATTGTCTCCTATTGCTGCACAGGAATAAATGCAGCGATACATCAGTTAGTTGTTTAATTGTAGCGTTAATTTTTGTTTTTCGCATACTTAAGGCGACTGTTAAAGCAATGTGTGAATAAATCCGCTGTTTTATTCACACACACTATGCTTAGTTAACCACCTTAATTCTTTCAATCAATGACTCAGGCTGTACACTTGATTTACCCATCAAATAATCTAGCTGAACTAGGGTGTTTTTCTGAGCTTGCCCCGTTGCTTGATAACGCCATTGTTTTACTGCAACAATGGCGGTTTTATCAAAAACATAAGCCGGCTTACCATCAACCACCTCAACATTACTAACACTACCATCGCCGTTAATATCAAACTTTAATACCACCGAGCCCTCGGTACCTTCTCGGGCGGCTTTAATAGGGTATTTAGGCTCGACTCTGTAAGTAGGTTGAGTACCCAGTTGTGTTTGCGCTAACGTGTTGTTTTGTTTTACTTGATTACCAGCATAACTGATACCCGCGAGGGTTGAGGTTGAAAGTAGTACTATTAGCGCTAATTTAGTGGTGCTGTAAGCTTTGCTTTTGGCAGACATATTTTTAATTTGTTCAATACGGTTAAACATAAAGTTTTGCTCCCCATTGTGTTTGAAACTCATTAAAGTAAAGGCATTAGGCGGTGAAGTTTCAGCCGCTAACACTAATGCTTTACAGTACTGTATTCTGGACTTTGTTCGTTTTTGATCTAAAACTACTTGGTCACAGGCGTGCTCTTGATCTTGGCGAAATGCTGCATAAGCTCGCCAAGCTAGCGGGTGAAACCAGAACAGCGCTAAGAGCATAAGCGCCACTTGGTTCGCCCACATATGGTGGTGAGTATAATGGCAAACTTCATGATTGATGATCAGCGCTTGCTGTTCAGGGTTATAAAGTTCGTTAAAATCCTCAGGAATTAATAATGTTGGTTTCATCAAGCCCATCAATATTGGGCTATGAATATGACTGCTTTGTTTCACGGTCAATTTTTCAGGGATAATTTTGTTAAGACTTTTCGATAAAGTTACTTTGGTTAAAATACCGATTTTAAGTGATTTTTTAAAATTGAAGTGAGTGGCCATCCAGTAGAAAACTAAACTAAAAACCCCCGTTAACCAAAGACTTGTGAGGGCTAAAACCATTAAGTTATTAGCGCTCAACTGTTGTTGAATTTGTTTACTTGGTTGTACTAAATAGCTTTGTATGTTGGCGTTGTTTAAGTCACTGACGTAATACCAAGGTAGCTCTAGTGGGTACAGAATTAATGATAACGGTAGCAATAACCACAAAGCATAACTGGTATTGGCGTCAGCTTTTTTTCGAAGTGGCGCTCGAATAAGTAATAACAGGCTTAGCATCAAAGTTAGTGGCACCATTAAGGATACTAAGTGGTTAATCATTATCTTTCTCCCAGTCAGAAATTAACGATTTCAGCGCTTCTATATCTTCTTTTTTTAGATCGTTATGTTTGGCAAAACCAGCAACCAATGGTGCGACTTTGCCGCTGAACATACGCTCAATTAGGCTTTTACTTTCTTTTGACGTATAAGACTCACGCTCAAGCAATGGTGAATAAATATAATGACGCTGTTGTTTTTCAAAGTTAATAGCTTGTTTTTTTACTAAACGGTTTAATAACGTTTTTACCGTTTTGTCATGCCATGTTTTATGTTGATTCAAACGTTTAATAATGTCAGTAGCGCTAGCAGGGTAGTGCAACCAAAGGGCTTCTAATACTTCAAACTCGGCATTGCTAATTTCGGTCATCACTTTTCTCTAGTTAGTCGACTGGTTGATTACAAGTGTAATTCATGTAAATAGATTACACTTGTAATCTATTAAGTCAAGCTTTTTAAGAAAACAGATTTATTTTGTGATATTAAAATTCAACTTATTGTATTTCATGTGCAGGGGGGAATCATTGCCCAGATACCTGATGAATATGCACATCGCGTTGTGGGTATGGAATGTGAATTTTAGCTTCATCTAATGCGCTATAAATACCCGCATAAGCTTTATATTTTGCCTCATAAAGGTTGATGGTGGGTGTCCATAGGCGAATGGCTAAGGTAATAGCACTGTCCGAAAATTCATCAATGCCTACTTGTAATTTTCTATTTTCGCCAATAATATCAAGTGACAACATCGTCTCTTTGAGCAGTTCAACCACTTCTAACGGGTTGTGATTGTAGGAAATCCCTACCTTTAATTCTAATAAAGAATCATGTTGTGAATTATGTAATATTTCACCGACAATGTGTTTGTTCGGAATAGTGATGGTAACGTCATCTTCATTTTTCAACACCGTATACGCGAGCAGCACTTCTTTAACCACACCAGTAACACCGTCTACGGTAATAGTATCACCGACCACAAAAGGTCTAATAAGAATAATATTAAAGCCAGCGGCATAGTTAGCTAATAAGCCCTGCAAGGCTAAACCAGCACCTAGTGATATAGCACCAATGGCGGCAATAAAGGGTGTCACACTAATACCTAGTTTGCTCAGTGATATGATGGTGATCATCACCACCATCAGCATTTTAGAGGTATTAGCTAAAAACTGACTTAAGGTAATATCAAGTTGATTGCGTAGGCATAACTTTAATACCCATTTTGATACTTTACCCGCCAGTATGTAGCCAATAATAAAAATGACGAAAGCGCCAATGAGTTGAAAGCTGTAGTTAGTGAAAAATTCAATAATGATATTATAAATATTAGCAACTTGATCTATTTCTTCTTTTAATAAATTGGTTGGTGATAAATTATCAGTAGTTTGCTGGGTACTGTTATCAAGTTGAGTGGTAAGCATAAGTATTCCTTAATTTTTTTGAGAGTAGATAACATTATATAAAACTAAATTTCAAAACTAAATTTCAAAACAAAGTGCAACTATCGACAATCATTACACTGGATTATTTGCAGGGTCGATATTCTATACTAAGGTACAGCATTATACTAAGGTACAGCATTGCCATTTCTTGCCTCAAGCAAACGGTACCAATCGTCATGGCTATAATTCAATTCTAGTGCTTTTTTAGCCGCATGAATACGCTCAGGTGTGGTCGAGCCTATTATCGGGCAAATGTTGGCAGGATGTTTTAATAACCAAGCTAATATTAGTTGCCATGGTTGGCAATCATATCTTCGTGCTTGTTGGGCTAACTCGGTTTCAATACGCACTTGGTCATGGTTTGAAAAAGTATTGCCCCATGCAGGGTAAACCACCCCACCAAGCGGACACCAAGCAATAGGTGTTATGCCTAATTGTTGACATTGATCCAAGGTGCCGTCTGTGAAGCTACTAATGTTGTGAATATTAATTTCTATTTGATTCACTAATAGCGGTTCATTTAAAGCAGATTGCAGTAAAGATACTTGTGATGGTGAGAAGTTACTAACGCCAAAGTTTTTCACTTTACCACTGGCTTTTAACTGTTGAAACGTTTGTGCAACATCACTAGCATTAAATAGATAATCAGGGCGATGCAATAAAAAAAGATCTAAATAGTCAGTATTTAAGCGCTTTAAACTAGTTTCAACTTGTTGTGTTAGATAACGATTAGAAAAATCGTAATACTGTGGACTTCTATTGTTAGCGACACGAATACCGGCTTTAGAGGTAATTATCATGTGGTCGCGTAAACGTGGAGACTCTTTTAATAACTCACCAAAAAGGCTTTCGCATTCCCCACTGCCATAAATGTCGGCGTGATCAAAGTGATTGTAACCTGCCTCAATAGCCGCTTGAATAGCTTGTTTGCCTTTGGCTCTACCTTTAGCAGAGTTATCACCAGCAATACGCATGCAGCCGTAAATTAGGCGAGAAGAATGTTGCTGTGCAAGTTTAATTTTTTTCATTTTTTCTCAGAATTTAGTTATCAAGGTAAATTTATTTCGGTGAAAAGTGGCAATGTTTTTTTAAATAATCTTCATGTTTAGGTAAGTTTTTAACGGTTTCCGCCATAATAGTATGAAAAGATTTCATCGTGCGTGGTAAATCAATTTGTTGTTTGTAGCTCATAATGGGCGCGACACTTTTAGGTAATATACCTTGCCCAGTTAATACCGCTAACCAATTGTCATGCTTGAATAAGTCTCTACCATTAATTTCTAAATGGCCATGGCTGGAAAATAAATCTATTTGATGCTGCAATGAATCAGGCACCGTCATATGCTGACAATAACGCCAGAATTCACTGTCATCACGCTTGGTGGCTTTATAATGCAAAATAATGAAATTGCGAATATGTTCATATTCTTCAATAGTTAAATTATTAAACTGTTTAGCGTTAATTTCATCACAGTGTTTATTAGGAAAATGGCTAACTAAGCGCATAATGGCTCGTTGGATCAAATGCAAACTGGTGGACTCTAACGGCTCTAAAAACCCCGCCGATAAACCAATAGCCACACAGTTTTTATGCATAAATTTTTCACGGCGACCCACGTTAAAATTAATTACTCTAGGCTCAGTTAACAATTCACCGTCAACATCGCCCAGCAATTCATCCATGGCGCTTTGTTCATCAATAAACTCACTACAATGCACAGAGCCATTGCCCATACGAGTTTGCAGAGGAATGCGCCATTGCCAACCTGATTGATTAGCGATAGAGCGAGTATAGGGGGTAATCGCTTTTACATGACTAGTTTGTACGGCAATAGCGCGATTACATAATAAGTGCTCTGACCAATCAACAAATTTAACTCCTAACGTTTTTTCAATCAGTAAGGCTGCACTGCCGCTACAATCAATAAAAAAATCACCAGAGATTTTTTGGCCACTGGCTAAGGTTACCGAACTAATAAAGCCACTGTGAGCATGAGTGTCAACCTTGATAATTTTGCCTTCCTGCCTGATTACGCCTCGTTTTTCGGCATAACGGCGTAAATAATTAGCATATAAACCAGCATCAAAATGGTAGGCATAATCAAAACCAGAAAATAACGATTTAGGGTCTTTTGACGGTAATGCAAACTTGTTATGTTTGGCTAAATGCCACGCACTGGCGTAGTCTTGTAGCGTTTTTTTACTGTCGACACTAGTGCCTGTTGCTCGATGTTTATTCCAAAAATACGAAAAAGGGATATAGTCAAAATCAACAGCAAAACGACCAAAAGGATGAAAATACTGATGATCCAGCTGCGGCCAATTTTCAAAACTGATGCCGAGCTTAATGGAACCATTACAATGTTTTAAAAAATCATTTTCGTCGATGCCTAACATACGATTAAATGTTTTTATTGGCGGTATGGTCGCTTCGCCTACGCCAATAGTGCCAATACTGTCGGACTCAATTAGGGTAATGTTAACGGTTGAGCCTTTTGTGCCACATTCAAGTTGCTTCGATAACATTGCGGCGGTCATCCAACCGGCCGAGCCACCGCCAACAATAACGATATTTTCTATTTGATCTGTTACGGACATTTTTCTATCCTAGTTGTTAGTCTATTTTTTCAAAAAAAGTTTATGATCGGTAAAGTTTAACGCACTGCGTTTGATAAATTGGTCTATATGCACTAAATCATATTTTTGTGCTTGGGCATTCATCGCTAGTTTATTGTTGGTTTCAGGAAAAACACCATAACCGGCTAAAATAGCATGCCACGACACTGGCGGATAAAAGCTAACCATATCGGGTTGAATCAATGCTTTATTCAAGTCTTCACCTTTTAACCAACACTGTACTATTTTTTTCAGATTGTTAGAAATATTAGGGTTTTCACTATTTTTCCGCCAGTACTCGGTATCGTCTCGGTTACTTAAACGATAGTGAGCAACAATGTAATCACGAATCCCATCAAAACGGGCATTCATTTTTTGATTGAATTGATTTTGACAAGATTCGCTTTTTTTATCGCTAGTAAAAGCGTTAGTAAAATTAGCGGTACTGTAAGCATCGATAAACCCTTCAATAGTTTCTTGCACAAAATGCAAAGCAGTTGCCTCTAACGGTTCAATAAAACCTTGTGATAAGCCGATGGCAACACAGTTTTTATGCCAATGTTTTTCAACACGACCAACCTTCATTTTTAAATGGTTGGCTTCAATGTTGGTGTTGGTAAGGCCTAGTTTCTCTCTCAGCTCAGCTTCGGCTTGTTCAGGCGAGCAAAAGTTTGAGCTATAAACATAACCGTTGCCGGTACGATTTATAAGCGGAATATCCCATGCCCAGCCGTATTTCATTGCCGTTGAAATAGTTTGTGAATTTAATTTTTCACCCTTAACATGCGGTGTCGCAATAGTGACCGCGCTATCATTAAATAAATTATCTTTAAAGCTGATAAAAGGCACTTTTAAGGTTTTTTGCAGTAAAATACTGGCAAAACCGGTGCAATCAATAAATAAGTCACCGCTGATCTGTTGATCACTAGCTAAGATCAGTTGTTCAATATTGCCATATTCAGCCAAGCTCACCTTAGTCACCGTTGCTTTAATATGTTTAACACCCTTTTTCACCGCAACTTTACCGAGGTATTTCCCTAGCAGCACAGCGTCAAAGTGATAACCATAGCTAATATCAAAGGGGAAGTTTTCATTACCAATAGGCGCTTTTTGCTGCTTAGCTAAGGTGGCCGCTAAAAAGAAGCGGTCGACGGTACTGTCAACATCATAACCTTGGCGTTTATATTGAGTATTGTGTACAAAAGCGGGTGCAGTATGGGCGTCAATGATTGAAGTGAACGGATGAAAGTAGCTAGGAAATTCGTTCCTGCCAGACCAATTTTTAAATAAAATACCATTTTTGTAAGTGGCATTACATGCGGGCATCCAGTCTTGTTCTTGTACACCAATCTTGTCAAAAAAAGTTTTTAATTGCGGAGTAGAGCCTTCACCAACACCAATAACGCCAATGGTGGGCGATTCAATTAAGGTAATTGAAACTTGGTTAGCTGCCATTTGTGCTTGCCAGTGTGCCGCCATTAAGTTAGCGGTCATCCAACCGGCGGTGCCGCCACCTAAAATGATAATGTTATGACAGTTGTTTTTTTTATTCATTTAAAAACCTTAATATTACCTTGTCGAGGCAAGCATCGACCTACAGTTCAATTTAGCACTGTCAGTTGGCTTGTAGGTCGTCACGAGTGAAACGAGGCGCGGCAAGTAGCTTTGTCGAGGCAAGCATCAACCTACAGTTCAATTTAACACTGTCAGTTGGCTTGTAGGTCGTCACGAGTGAACGAGGCGCGACAAACAAACTTGTCGAGGCATATCATCGACCTACAGCTCCATTTAGCACTGTTAGTTGGCTTGTAGGTCGTCACGAGTGAACAAGGCGCGACAAACAAACTTGTCGAGGCATATCATCGACCTACAGCTCAATTTAGCACTGTCAGTTGGCTTGTAGATCGTCACGAGTGAACGAGGCGTGACAAATAAACTTGTTAAGGCATATCATCGACCTACAGTTCAATTTAGCACTGTCAGTTGGCTTGTAGGTCGTCACGAGTGAAACGAGGCGCGACAAGCGCAAGCATCAACCTACAGTTCAATTTAACATTGTCAATTTACAAACAAAAAGAGCAATACCCATATTACAAAGTATTGCTCTTTATTTTTATCCATTTACCGTTTACATAGTGTAGTTCACACCAAAGTAAATTGTGCGACCAAAGTACTGAATAGTACCGGTGCGCGTAGTGTCACCAAAGTAAGAAAGGTTTGGTTCATCAGTAATATTATCCGCAGAAATAACCGCTTGCAGGTTTTCAGTGAACTTATAAGATACTTGCGCTGAAACAACTGTTTCTTCTTGGAAATAGGCCCATTCATCATCACCAACCGCTATTTGTCTACTTAAATAAGCAGAACGATAACGACCACTCACTCGAGCTTCGAACTTGTCATCCCATTCGTAGAATAAGGTTGCACTTAGTACACGAGGAGATAAACCAGGAAGAGGAGATAGTAGGTCACTTTCACCAGGAACTAATGAAGGTACTTCAATTTCGCTTTCAGTATAAGAGAAGTTAACATTAGCACCTAAGCCTGATAAATAACCAGGCAAAAAGGTAAAGGTTTGGGTATAACCAATTTCAATACCACGGATATAACCAGCGTCACCATTGTTTTCAGCATGATCATACACACCATTTTCCCAAAGTAACTCATTACCCAATTCATCTTCTACTTTATTAGCAGGAATAGAGGGTAGTGCAAAACCATTGGCTTCAAAATCATAATCATTCTCTGAAAGTGTACTAACCATATTTTCAATGTCTTTGTACCAAAGTGCAACGACGAAAGCGCCGTCAGTTTCAGTAAAATAATGCTCAAAAGAAAGATCAAACTGATCAGCATAGAAAGGGCGTAATTTAGGGCTAGTATTGCTGTCTAAGCCAATATAGTTACGACCATCACCATCACGGTCAACGTCAAAGCGCCAGTTACCACTGTTGGCCATGGTAGGCATTTCAGGACGAGACATTACTTTGGCGTAAGCAAAACGTATTTGATCATCGTCAGTTACTTGAAAGTTTAAATTAAATGACGGTAAAACGTCGGTGTAACTTTCGCTCACCTTTTTGTATACCCATTCATTGCTAGTGCCACCAACATCATCAGGAATAACATCGCCATTGCCTGAGCCTACATTAACTAAACCGGTACTGCTTTGGGTTGAATCAACATAACGCACACCAACATTACCTGTTAGTGGGATACCAAAAACTTTGGTATCAATGTTTAGCTGCAAATAAGCTGCTAATACTTCTTCTTCCACTATGTTATTTTGGGTCATAGTCCAGCTATGATCCCAATCACGTACTGGTGTGCGGTCAATGCCCGGGAGCCAAGCGTTTAAAATAGCATTATTATTAACCGATAAGAAACTTGGCATACCTGATAGTTCGCCGCCAATATTAGTTACCGTTGAGTTACTGCTATCTAACATAAAGGGCGAAAAGCGTGCAGTTTCAATTATGTTGCCATCAGCATCGAAGCCAAAAGTTATGTATTGACCACTACGCATATTACCGTCAGTAGTACCGTATAAGAAACGACCGCGGCCTAGCTCATATTCACGTTGTGACGCACGCGCACCAAATTCAACGGAACTGAATATGTCACTTTCTAATTGATAAGCAAAATCGACTTTTATCGCGTCAGAAGAGTTAGACTCAATGTGTGGATAAGATTCGGCACTGGTAACCATCATTTTAGAGGTATCAGTAAAGTCTTGGTTAAAGTCCAAGTTAGGGTTATTCAAGCCATTTAATTGATAGCTAAAAACAATATTGTCATCAATAATTGGCGTTGCCGCACTTGAGTCAACAAAGTAAGCCATACGCATAACCTGATCTTTATAGTTTTCATCACCGGCAGAATGAGAAATATCCACAGTCATCATCAAGTCATCACTGATATCCCACTCACCACGTAGACCAAACGCCGACGAGGTGCTTTCAGTAGTATTATCATCAGCTTGAGTTTCTATATTCAAATCACGAGAAGAACCAGGATATGGCGGTGCGAGTGCAGTGCCATTGGGGTCACGATAAATAGTACCCCCTACCAATG
This sequence comes from Colwellia sp., assembly GCA_016765685.1. GTDB lineage: Bacteria > Pseudomonadota > Gammaproteobacteria > Enterobacterales > Alteromonadaceae > Colwellia. The sequence goes on from JAESPR010000097.1 coordinate 41,484, forward strand.
CACCGTTGGCATAAAGCGGATTATCAATTAATAAGGTCGAGCCTGGGGTGGCTATATTTTTGATGCCAGAAACACGTAAACCACGATCCCATACATTAGAATCAAATTTTGAGTAGAAACCATCAAATTGGAAACGTACGTCATCTCTTGGCTCCCAGTTTAAGGCGAAAGTGACAGCATTACGTTCATTCTCACCACCACGTTCATTAATTTCAAAACCATCCGAAATTAAAATACTTGTCGGTGCACCATCATATGCGGCAGATAAGTCTTGCTCTTCAAATTTATAGTTAACAAAGCGACTTGATACGGTAGGTTGAAACATATTAGCCCAACCGACAGACAAGCCTAAGGTTTCATCTAAAAACTTGCCTTGATAAGACAAAGTTAAACGACGACCAAAGGTATCAGAGTCTTCGTTGTCAGCGGCAGCTTCGTTGTAGTTACCATGGATAGAAGCACGGAATTTTTGATCTTCTTCAATGTCTAAAGCATTGGCCGTTTCTAAGTTAATGGTTGCGGCAACACCGCCTTCAATCAACGACGCCTTTTGTGATTTATAGACTTGCGCTTGTGTGATGAGTTCTGACGGGAAAATATCAAACTCAATTGAACGACCGCCACTGGTTGAGACCATTTCACGACCATTTAAGGTGGAAAAAACAAAACCACCAGATAAACCACGTACGTTCAACTCACTTGACTGACCATCAATACGTACTGAGGTAACACCGGGTAAACGGGTTAATGAGTCGGCAATTGAGACATCAGGTAAACCACCAATGTCATCGGCTGATATGGCGTCAACCACGGTATCTGAAAAACGCTTGGTGTTTAGCGACTTGATTATGCTGCCTCTAAAACCGGTTACTTCAATTACTTCTACTTGATCTTCGGCTTCTTTTTCTTTTGCTGCATTAGGAGTTTGTTCTGCTTCTGCGGCCATCGTATAATTTGGTATAGCAGCAAGTTGTAATCCCCCAAGCATTAACGCTAATGAAAGCGCACTGGGCTTAAATGTTTTCATGTGTATTCCTTAAGGCAAGTTATATTTATGCTTAATGTTTTATGCTCAATGCTTAGCGTTAGCAGGCATCATGCTGTCATTTGTTACCTTGGTGTTGTTATCGGAATGTAACTTTATATACACTATTATTTAGTAATTTTTTGTTTCATTAATTTTTTTTCAGCAAATCGAGTGTAAAACAACCAAATCAAAAAACAAGCAATTGTTCACTGCATACGTATGCAGCTAAGAATCCTGCTATGCATACGTATTCATAGCGTTTCAATGGAGTTACCTTATATACAAGCGAAGTGAGTTTGTGTAGGTTTAAGGTGTTACTAATAAATTTAAACATCGGAATAAAAGTAATAACGTGTTGCCTTAACTTAATCAGCAAAGTTTACTAGGTGACTAGAAAATTATATACACATAAACTAAAACCATATAGTTAATGGAGTTATAAACTCATGAAATATAAATTCAAGCCTCTCATGCTTGGAAGTGCGATTGCGGTAAGTGCAGCCCTTAGTGGTTGTGGCAGCGATCAAGCACAACCAGAAATTACCGACGTTTTTAAAGAAACCGGTCTGTGGTGTAAAAACCCTGAAATAGTGCAAATTGCCAGTGCTGATTCTTATGCGCTATCTGCGGATGAACAAGCAGGACTTGACGCAGGAAAAGCCGAAGCCAAAGCTGCTGCAATGGCCGAAGCGGGCGAAAACTGGGATGAAGCCGCATGGGAAGCCGACTTTGAATATCAAAATTTAGATCTTTACAGCATTCTAGGTTTAACCATTGAAGAAACTGAGCGCCAAGCGATAGCTAAAGAAGAAGCACGTGCTTACCAAGTTGGCGCTGGCCAAGATGTTATTCGTGGCGAAGGTTTTGACGAATGGTTCGATGCTTGGTTTGCCGGTATTGCCCCTGCAACTTATTTAGGCACATCACAGCGTATTAATCGTTCAGTGAATGCGACAACATCAGCAATGGACGGTGAAGAAATTTGTTATACACCGCCATTATCATGCCCTAACTACAAAGTGATTGACGAATCAGGCAATTACGACTGTATTATTCCAGAGCAAAACCCTATTGAAGATGCTCCTGCTCCTGCCGTTGCGGCCGGTCCAAATGAAGCTATTGCTTTCTATCGTCATGAAGACCATGTTGATGGTGGCGATAACAGCGAACTTTATGAAAATATAGTGGTACATACTTGGAATGATGAGGCGGGTATATGTACCTCATATCAAGACGATAGCATCTCTAATTGGGGCAGTAATGCAACTTATCCTCAAGACAATAATGGTATTGATCCCAATTATGGTAAGTACTGGAAATTAAGTTTATTAGATGAACCAGCTAATTGTGCGAATATTATCTTTAACGATACCCAAGGTACTAAGAGAGTCTCAGATAGCGATTTAATGATGCCAATTGGTCCATCAGGCAATGTAACCTTGCACAACCTTGATAAAAACGCATACGCTGATGATAACTTCCCAGTGAATGTGTTCGATGGAATGTTACTTATTAACCAACATCCGTTCTTTGGTGCCACAGCGTCTTCAGGCTTGAAATCTTGTGGTTGGAGTATGGAAGCCGATGAGTCAGGCGAACAGTGTTTAGGGCAAGAACTAATATGCCCAGAAGGCAGTGTTGCTGTTGGTGTTGGCGCGGTAGATATTGCGTCAAAATGTGTGCTTGAATTTAACCCAGAAGAAACTGACTTATTACTTCGCGGTGGTTTCAATGGCTGGGGTGGTGCAGATGATCCTAATTTTGATGCTTCTCAACTAGCGTATGTAGGTGGCGGTCAATACCGTGTTAATTACCCTTATACAACCGATTGTGAAATTGTTGAAGCAGTTGAAGCTTCTGATGGTGTAGAAGCGGTTGAAGGTGAAGATTGTGTCAGCAATTATGACTTTA
>JAESPR010000098.1 GCA_016765685.1 Colwellia sp.
ACAAACGATGCAAACAGACAACTTAACTCAACACTGGCAAACACTATGGTTGAATGTCAATTTAGCTACCATGACTGAAGCAGGCACTGGTTATGGTGAAATTACCCAAGCCGCATTAGCGATAAGTGATGGTAAAATTGTTTGGTTAGGCAAAGAGAATGATTTGCCTAACTACAATAAAAAGGAAGTTGAAGTTATTGATGGTCAAGGCCAGTGGCTAACACCGGGTTTGATAGATTGTCATACTCACCTTGTTTATGGCGGCAATCGCGCCAATGAATTTGAAATGCGCTTGCAAGGGAAAAGTTATCAAGAAATAGCACAGGCGGGTGGCGGCATTGTGTCAACAGTAAAAGCAACCAGAGCGGCAACCGAAACTGAGTTGTTGAAAAGTGCATTAGCAAGATTAACGGCCCTTCATCAACAAGGCGTTACCACAGTTGAAATTAAATCGGGTTATGGATTAGATCTTACTACTGAAGTAAAAATGCTTAAGGTTGCCGGTGAGTTAGCCAAAAAACTACCGATTACCGTAAAGCGAACTTTTTTAGGTGCTCATGCACTACCTTTGGAATATAAAGACGATGCAAAAGGCTATATAGATTTAGTTTGTGATGAAATGATGCCAGTGATTGCAAAACAAAAATTAGCCGATACCGTTGACGTGTTTTGCGAAAACATTGGTTTTAATCTAACTCAAACAGAGCGAGTATTTTCTTCAGCTAAAGAACATGGTTTAGATCTTAAAGTACATGCAGAGCAGTTGTCTGACTTAGGCGGCAGTGAACTTGCGGCTAAATATCAAGCACTCTCAAGTGATCATGTCGAGTTTTTATCTGAAGCAGGCGTACAGGCGATGAGCGCAGCAAATATGACCGCAGTATTGTTACCGGGCGCTTTTTATTTTCTAAGAGAGACACAATTACCACCGATTGAACTGTTACGTAAACATGGTGTTGCCATGGCAATAGCGACGGATGTTAACCCAGGATCTTCACCTATCTGTTCAATTCAATTAATGCTTAATATGGCCTGTACTTTATTTAGATTAACACCCAGTGAGGCCTTGGCGGGAGTTACTTGTAATGCTGCAAAAGCTTTAGGGCTACATAAAAACAAAGGGCAATTAAGGGTTGGTTTTGATGCCGATATTGCGGTGTGGAATATTAGCCAGCCAGCGGAGCTTTGTTATCAATTTGGTGTTAACCCGCTCAGTGCGTTGATACAAAATGGCAAGCAAGTTATCTAAAGTATTGCTGCCATACAATGTCGAACCGGAGCCTCGAATATTTTAATTTGTTTAACAAAGCCTAAATCAAGCATTCTGTTGAGAATAGATGTGCCTCCCGTGTATAAATCATTTATTTTTTGTCATCAATTTTTATTCACACCGACTCAGATAGAGCCGTACATCGGCCTCTAACTGAAATTCTATTGGCAGTTCCCTGTTCTATATCTCTGGTACTTTGAAAACCTGATACGAAATTAAGTAAAGCTTGTAAATTAGTTATGTCCATGTTTGAAATTTGCCATTCTTTTTATCAAAATTTGGTATACACTTAATCAAATTGATAAACTATTTTATATTTTGGATATCCTATTGAATAACAAGGTAATTACGCTTTTTTTTCTATTGTTATCTGTTTTGATTACACCTGAATCATCTAGTGCCGCTAGTTGTAATAGCGAATCAATGAATAATACTTGTGTGCAGATTTTTGTTAATGGCAAAACAGGGCAAGCTTTAGCTAATATGGTGGTTTATCTTGAACCACTTGATGGGCAAATATTAACAAGATCTTCAAAAGAAGTTGTCGTGGCCCAGTTGGGTAAATCATTCACTCCCTACCTCAGTGTTAGCCAAGTCAATTCAAAGGTTAGTTTTGTTAACCAAGACGACATTACTCATCATATATATTCGGTAGACAGTAACAACAAATTTTCGTTTAGAATTCGTGCCGGACAAACTAATGCTTCAGAGACATTTGGGCATGTTGCAGACGTGGCAATGGGTTGTAATATTCATGATTGGATGAGCGGTTATTTACTGATAGTAAATACACCTTATTTTGGTAAAACTGATACGCAGGGTCAGGTCAGTTTCAATATTGCTCAACAAGGTAAATATAATGTCGTGATATGGCATCCGCAGCTGAAAAATGACAATAATCGTCTGAGCAAAACAGCGAGCATTATAGCGAACTCAACGTTTACGTTTACGTTGAAAAATGAAATAACCACTCCTACCACACAAGAAAATGAAGATGATTTCGATTTTTTATCAGATTATTAGTGGCATTAATATAATACAAGGAGCAGTAAGTTAATGAAAAGTTTACAAAACAAAATATTTCTGTTTTTTGTGTTGTTGCTACTTATGGTGCAAGCAATCGCCTTTTGGACTTTGTATAGCGGTAATAAAAATCAAGAAGCGGCTGAAATAAATAATCGTTTAACCACAGCAAAAACAATATTCACCGAATTGTTTGACCGACGTTTAGCCTATCTTGCCGCGTTTGCAGAAACAGCAGCAAAAGACTATGGTTTAAAACAAGTATTTGATGATGATACCCGTAGTTTATTAGTGGCGTTAAATAATCATAGAAAGCGCATTAATGCTGACTTAGCGATGGCTATTTCGGCTGAGGGCATTATCACCGGACAACTTCAGCGACATTTTTTTGATGGTTCGCGCAGTAAAATAAAACAAGGCATTGAACACAACACCGCATTTCGTTTTTCTAGCTGGCTAGAGTCTGGACAATCGGCGCATTTATATATAATTGATGAGGCTCTTTACCAGTTAAGTTTATCGCCAGTTACTGTTGGCACTAAAACGCTTGGTTGGATTGCGTTTGGTTTTCAAATAGATAAACGTTTAGCTACAGAGTTTATGAATATTACCAACTTAACCACTGATTTTATTATCAAGTATGATGGCAAGTGGCGTTTAATTGCTTCTTCTAGTGACAATATTAAACTAGCACAAGAATTAGCATTAGCTGAAAGCGTTATTCAAGGAATAATTCCAGAGGAATACATTGCCACTTACTCATTAATTACCGAGTTTGATGAACAAGAGTTTGGCGTGGTTATGTATGGTCTACGTGCCAATTTTGTGGCGTTGCTGCAAGAGCAATGGTGGCGATTTTTAATGTTAGCGGCACTGACTTTATTTGTTTCTTTGACTAGCGCCTATTTAATTGCAGCGTCTATTAGCAAACCGATAAAACGTTTAGTTGCCCAAGCAAAAGTGATTGCTAGTGGTGATTATCAACAAACGGTGACCCTTAATGACAATAACGAAATTGGCCAGTTAGCGGATGAGTTTAATCAAATGCAGGCGGCGGTTTTACAACGTGAAGAAGCGATTACTCATTATGGCAACCATGATCCTATCACCGACTTACCCAACCGCAACGTGCTTAATAAAACTTTGGAAAGTTATTGCCAACAGCATCAGCCTTTTATTTTATTACACTTAAATTTAAGTCGGTTGAAAGATGTTAATGATACCTTAGGTCATGATGTAGGTGATGAAGTCATAAAAGAATTGGCGCGTCGTTTACAAGCACTATGCCAAATAACTAATTTTAAGAAACTAGTACATTTGGGGGCTGATGAATTTGTTTTATTAGCCGATCACCTTGATATAGATGATACTGTTGCCCAAGTACAAGCAGTATTAGAACCCACTTTTGACTATCAAGGTATTAGTTTACAAATACAAGTTCGTATGGGCATTGCTATATATCCTGAACATACTAAGGAGACTAAAATCTTAGTGCAGATGGCCGATACTGCACTGCATCATACTCGAAAAACCGGTAAATTGGTGCAAACTTATCAATCAGACCTTGATGTTAATACCGTTGAACGCCTGAATTTGATTAATGATTTAAAGCAAGCCATCCCCGCGGGTGAGCTTGAATTGCATTTTCAACCTAAAATGTGTTTGAAAACAAAGAGCATTACCCATGTCGAAGCACTAGTTCGTTGGCAGCATCCTAGTTTGGGCATGGTGCCGCCCGATGATTTTATTCATATTGCCGAGCAAACAGGGCAAATTAAAGCGTTAACTCGTTGGGTATTTACCACGGCGTTAGCACAATTTAACGTTTGGAAAACATTGGATCTTGATTTGAACATTGCGATAAATATTTCGGCTGAAAATTTAAAAGAAACAGATTTTCATCAATTCATTTATCAATCTTTATTGAACGCTAATGTGCCGCCAGAAAAAGTTACTTTAGAGGTGACGGAAAGCTCAGTCGTTGAAGACCCTGAATCGGCAATTAAATTATTGAGTGAATTTAAAAGCCATGGTATGAAAATTTCTATTGATGATTATGGCACCGGTTACTCATCCTTAGCCCAATTAAAACAATTACCTGTGCATGAATTGAAAATTGATAAATCTTTTATTCAACGACTTGAGCATGATGAAGATGACCAAATTATTGTTCGCTCAACCATTGAATTAGCTCATAACATGGGTTTACATGTGGTTGCTGAAGGCATTGAAGACGAGTTTTCACTTAACTGGTTAACTGAACATGATTGTGAATTGGCGCAAGGTTATTTTATTAGTAGGCCGAAACCTGCAAGTGAGTTAACTTCTTGGTTGGTAGAGCAGAAAACACCTACCATGACAGCAACGAAAGTAGAGATAAATACATGATAAATCAAAATATTATCACCTGTTGTTTGGTTGTCTTTTTTTTGACCTCTAGCCACATAAGTACAGCAGTAGAATTGAAAGCGCATGGTATTGTTGACATCAGAGCCAGTAGCACTAATTCTTTAGATGAAGGTTACCTGGTTGGCGGACAAGGTAAATTTGGATCCAATGATGGCCAGCAATTATCTATTGCGCAAGCTGGCGTTGAGCTCAGTGCTCAATGGGAAAATGGCTTTAGCGCTCATGGTGTTTTAAATGCTTATTTGGCAGGTTTAGAGAATGACGAAGACCGTGCTGCAGGTATAACCGAAGCCTATATCAAATATAAAGGTTTGCCGAATGCTTCGGGTTACCGTATACAAATTAAAGGGGGAATTTTTTACCCTGAAATATCCTTAGAAAATAATGCTTATGCATGGGCAAGTAAAAACACCCTAAATTCATCGACGCTAAATACTTGGCTTGGCGAAGAAATTCGTGTGTTGGGCTCAGAGTTTAAAGTTACCCGTTTAGGTAGAATGAATAATGATGCCTTTGATTTGTCTTTGTCAGCTACCGCGTTTATTAATAACGACCCCGCGGGCGCTTTAATTGCTTGGCATGGTTGGACCATGAGTAGTAGGCAAACCTTATGGGGCGAAGCACGTGAGTTCCCGTGGTTTCCTGCACTAGCTGACGGTGCTCCACTGGCAAAACAAGCAGATAAGTCAGAGCCTTTTTTAGAAATAGATGACAATGCGGGTTATCATGTACGCGCTGAATGGTCATTACATGGTAAAGGTGAATTGTCTGCAGGTTATTATGACAATAAAGCGATACCCTACCAAGAAATAGATGGTCAATATGGCTGGCGTACGCGCTTTTACCATTTAGGTGCTCGTTGGCGCATTTCAAAAAGTTTATCTTTGACCGCACAGTACTTATCAGGCAGTACCTTGATGCAAAGCCCCCTTAAAGAAGATATGGTAAATAATGATTATAGTAGCGGTTTTGTTTCCTTAACCTATCAATGGCAAGGCTTCTTTGGGAGTGAAAAGTCGGGTAACAAAAAACATAAAAGTACTCTTCGCTTAGAAGATTTTTCTGTGACCGATAATGATAATACATGGGGTGATAATAATAATGAAGACGGACAAGCACTAACTTTAAACCATAGTTATCGTTTAAGTAAACACTGGTTTTTATCTGCTGAGTTTAACTACATTGATAGCCATAGACCTGCTCGTTATTATACCTACAAACCTGCGGATCTAGTTGAAAAACAATTACAATTAGCGGCACGATACTTTTTTTAACGGGTTCATTAGCTTTACACATGTTGCATGGCACGAGTTACTGTTAATATAAGGGCAACTCAATTAGATGTGTTTTTATTAATTAAATGACCGATAATTCAACTAACGAAAAACGCTTAAATAAATACATCAGTGAATCTGGCTTTTGCTCTCGTCGTGGCGCGGATAAATTAATTGAAGCCAATCGTGTCACTATTAATGAAAAATTACCCGAACTTGGTACTAAAGTGCAAGTGGGTGATGTGGTTAAAGTTGACGGTAAAACTATCGCTGCCAGCGCCACCAATAAATCTGATCGTATTTATATCGCTTATAACAAACCTATTGGCATTACGTGTACTACCGAAAGCCATGTCCGTGGCAATATTATTGATGCTATTGGTCACAAAGCACGTATTTTCCCCATTGGTCGTTTAGACAAACCCTCAGAAGGTTTAATTTTTCTCACCAGCGATGGCGATATAGTTAATAAAATATTGCGGGCTGAAAATGCTCACGATAAAGAATATATTGTCACTGTAGACAAACCTATTAGCGAGCGTTTTATTCAGCGTATGTCTCGTGGCGTACCCATTTTAGGCACCATTACTAAACCTTGTCTGGTGCAGGTTAAAAGCCGTTTTGTATTTACCATTATTTTAACGCAAGGTTTGAATCGTCAAATTCGCCGTATGTGTGAATATTTAGATTATGAGGTAAAAAAACTGAAACGTTCACGCATAATGAGTGTGGAATTGGGCAACTTAAAGCCGGGTCAATGGCGAGATTTAAGCCAAGCTGAGATGAATGAAATCAATCAAGCGGTGGCTGGTTCAAGCAAAACGGCAAGTGATAAGGTAAACGGTCATCAAAAAATATAGCCCATTATTCATGTTAACTGTGCGGTTAGTAACAAGCATAAAAACAGACTTTCTTTAAACACAGATTCTACTTAATTTAAGTCGGTATTGTTTTCTCAGGGCAAACATCCACCACAAAAGAGATCTTAATTTCAACGCCTTCACCAAGGTTTGAATGACAGTCTATTTCGCCTTCTAAAACTTGAGTTACTAAGTTATAAACAATATTCATGCCTAAACCACTTCCACCTTGGTTACGTTTACTGGTGACAAAAGGGTCGTAAATTTTCTTTAACATAACATCACTCATGCCTATGCCATCATCAAGATAATATAAAGTAATTGTTTGCTCGGTTAGGCTAACGGAGATATCTATATTGCCTTCTTCTTGAAGTTCAAAACCATGTAATACTGAGTTATTGATCAAGTTACTGATAATTTGGTAAATCGGACCAGGGTAAGTATTCACCTTGATATTTTCGGGACCGTTCACGTGAATTTTAACATTTTTATGTTTAAGTAATGAATACATTGACTCAACTGTTTCTTGTAAATATTCAAGAATGAAAATTTCTCTTAAATTTTCAGATGCTTGGTCTACTGCTACTTGCTTGAAATGGCCGATCAAATTGTTAGCTCGCTCAAGATTTTTTAAAATGATGCGATAACCCTGTTGTTGAGAGTTGATTGCACCTTTGAGTATGCTTTGCTTTAACGTTTTATTTTGCAAATGTTTTTCTGTATCAATGAGTATGTCTTGGTTGTGGGTAATGGCCGTTAAAGCTATACCTAAGGGAGTATTAATTTCGTGCGAAATACCGGCGACTAAACCACCCAAAGCAGCCATTTTTTCTGTTTCAATTAAGTGTTGTTGAACACGATTTAACTCATCGACATTATTTTGTAATGCTTGAGATTGTTGGTGGAGAATAGTTTCTATGTCAGTAAAGTTTTTTACCATAAGAAGCACAAAGATTGATAAGACCACATAAATCATTAAAAAACTAAAATAGTTAAACTGGCTGTAGGGAAGCTGGATATATGAGAAGTGATTAAGCATTGCTAAAGTGCCCAAACTAATAAAAGCACTACCATTAACAATAATGGCATTTTTGAGGTTATCTTCATAAGTAAAGACGGTAATAATAATAAGATATGCCCAGTAAGTTGGTGTTGCTTGTTCCGGCCGAGCATTAATAATGGCTTCGATGATGGCAATGATAAAAACTAGGTGAAAACTTCGGTAGACACCTTGTTTGAATGGGCAGAACTGTTTAATTAGAAAAAAAGCAAGCATGGGCAGTAGCATAATGACGGCATTTAGCGGTACATGGTTCGTTAATAAATAGTCCATGGTTATATTAACGAGCAGTATCAGTAAAGCGAGCAACATGGAATAAATGAACAACTTGTGCTTACGCTGCTCTTTTAATTGTAAATAGGTCTGCGTGTTGTAATGCATTGCTAAATTACTTTTTATTTGTATTTTTATTTATTGGATCATTGATATCTCTATTAAGCGAGATAACTTTCGTCTTGCTAATTCGATGGCGGTAGATCTCTCTTAGATAATGAATGGATTTTTTGACGCTATTAATAGTTAATCTAATATCATTAATTGAAGTAAATTTGTCTTCTCCACGTACTAGCTCTCGATATTTTTTCTCATACATAGGTTTGATCGCATACCAGTTAGTATCGAGAATTTTTGCGGGGTTTTCAAATTCAATAAGCATTGCTTCTAGTTTGCTTTCATCAAATTCGGGCGCTTTAATAAACTCAATAATGGCGTTGTCTAGCGTATCATCAAAACGATATTCGTCTTTAGCAAAACAGCGCTTAATGTAAGCAACAATTAAGGTGAGGAAGTCATCGCTTAAACAAGGGCTTTTAGCAATTAAGGTGGTTAAAGATAGGTTGGCGGAAGCACCGATAACTAACGCATAGCGTTTCAAGGTGGTATTTTGAAATAAATTATTAAGATGCATTTTTAATCTGTTTAAATCCATATAAGATAATTTATAATCTTTCGGTAAAGAAATTATGGAAACAATAGAAGAGCAGTTTTTGAAAAAATGTAGGTTTTTTAGATGAACAGCATCATAACCAGACTGTTTGTATTTTTCTAGCGCAATGCGGTATTGTTGAGATTCAACTGGCAATAAACTAACGCCTTCAATCGCTTGGGTATTATTATTAAAATGAGGTAAATCAATAGAGCGAAAAAACAAGTCATCAATATTTAAGTTTGAATTATCGCCGTTGAAATTGGGTTGTTTTTGCTCGTTATTTTTTGAAGATTCAGCGACAACTGATTCTGCATATGCGATAGCGACAGGTCCAGCTAAACTCATAAATAAATCATTAGCATCAAGACGAATTGTTTCTCCAATGTCAATGCCAGCGCGGCGAAAATAATTATCATCATAGTCTGTAGTGACAGCTTGAGCCGTGAGAATATTAAAAATTTGTTGGCTAATATATTGGTTGGCATGTTTTTCCATGGTATTTACATCAATATATTTTATGTCACCATTGGTATCACTTTCCTCTGCGTAACGCATAATATCATTTGAAATTAACATCATCGCATTCCATGGCCTAATGCGATAAGGGCTGCCATTTTCATTATGATTATTGTCATTTTCTAGATTGTAGGAAAAATCCCATTCTTCGGCGAGATACTTACAAAGTAAACGACCAGCATTAATATGCAAAGCCTCAGAAACGTCAATGCTTGGATCATTGATATTAGGTAAGATACAAATACCACTAGTAAAAATAGGTTCAAAAACAAAGTTTTGCCCATGACTGGCAATATCCTTTTCACTACGAATATCAAAGGTTTTACTCATATATGAATATTGTTGAGCTAAACCAAATTCTGATGCCATACCTGAGCCGGTGCCACCACCGGCACTAAAAATGTAAAAGTATAAGCGCGATTGATTCGCTTTGATGCCACATGAGTCGATAAGGTAAGAGTGGATAAATTTCCAGTCGCTATTACTAAAGTGTTCAGTATCTTTATTAAGGATCATTTTAGCAAGATACTGCCCTAAAATAGGCGCATTGCCGGCGCCACCCGCATGAACTTCTGACAAGTCCATAATTTTTAATTTACTGTACTCTTTAAGAAAGTTTTTATCGTAGTTTTGAGAAGAGAAACGGATTCGACCTTCAATATCTTTATCTAAATCACCCAACATAACTAAAGGTTCAATTAAAAAAACCGGTTTGTCTGATTTTTTATTCTCTAATTTTAAGCTGCGCTTTATCCATTTCAGTGAACGACCTTCACGTTCTTTATCCTTTTGAATTTCACTATGAAATTCATTCAAATAATAATTACGAGCGCTATGAACTAACGAGGCAACATCTAAGGCTATATTTGAGCCACAACGACCTAAACCAATAAGGCAAACGGATGGAAAAGGCTGTAAATTTTTGTGATCTTCTTCTTGCCCAACAGGCGTAGGGTAAACATCATTTCGTAGCGTATCTAGGTTACTTAAAATACGCGATAAATCTTTTTCGGTAAAATATAAGTAAGTTGCATCAGCTGATTTCGATTGAGCTTTAGTTTTTTTTTCGGTTTTTACTACAATATCAAAATCATCACTGGCAACCACAGTTCTCCCTTTTACTTTCTTGACTTTACCTTGCTCAATGTTGTGAGTTGCTGTGATTTTAGTTGTTTTAGTTTGCATTCATTTATCCAAAGACTAATAGATATTTTCATTAACTATAGGATAAAATAGTATAACCCACCTGAAAAGTGAGTGATTTGATGTAAGTTTTTCGTTACAGTGCTTAGTGAGCCTTGTTTTATGATAGCTAGTTGGCATTCAACAAGTTGGCGGGAGAATATTGATCGGTTAGTAACCGAGTATGCTCAGACCAACTTTGCTTGTTTTTAGTGTTAATCATACGACGATGAAGTAATTTAATGTCAACATCGTAGGGAGCTAGTTTGTTGTTGAGCGCATTAAGGTTAATTGAGTCAAAGTTATGGTGAGTAAAACCATTTTTACTCACCATAATAATGCGATTTGAATTAGCGATACTACTGACTTGAAAAAAGTTACCAAATACGGCTTTATAAGTGGCAGATTCATAGGCATATAACTTACTTAATGAAAAAGTGTTCGAGCTAAGGATACCCTTTTCGCTAAGTAGGGCTTTTGCTTCTTGCAAAAACTCTTGGGTCATTAAGTGTTCTGGAATATAGTCACCGTTAAAAGCGTCGAGAATAATCCAGTCATAGCTTTGCTTTTTTAATAACGCCCGTTTAATAAATATACGACCGTCTTGTTGATAGGTTTTTATTTGGTTATTTTCAACAAAACCAAAATAATCGCGAGCAACTTTTATTACGGCTTGATCTATCTCAACATTATCAATATGACTTTGTGGATAAAGTTGCATCAAGGTGTTTGACATGGTGCCGCCACCTAAACCAATGATTAAGATACGTTTTGGCTCAGGATTGAGCAATAAACCGCTCATGAGTAACTTAGTATAATTAAACACTAGCTTGTTCGGTTGGCTTTTCAAAAAACAACTTTGTTGGGTATGCGCGCTTTTAACGTTAAATTTTAAACAGCGTAAATCACCGTCATCGGTCACTAATATATTGTGATAAAGAGAGCGCTCTTTATGGATTACCTTGGCATGAGCAAATGACATGTTAAGTAATAGACATAACACCCACAACACCCATAACAACTTAAACATGGCTGAGCTCCGCTTTATCAGTTTTCTGGGTCTTATCAATAAAGATTGCCAGTAAACCTAAGCAAGCAAGCACGCCAATATAGTTGTAAATAATAGGGTTAATTTCAAACCACAAAATGAAATAAAATGAGGTCATTATGGTGCCAAGGGCGCTGCCTAAGGTGGAAACAAAATAAAGCTTGCCAGCAACTTGGCCACTTTCATTCGAGTTTTTAACTAACAAGCGCACTGAATAAGGCGACAACATACCTAAAATAACCGTCGGGATAAAAAACAGTACCATTGAAGCAACTAACGAGCCATAACGAGAGTCTTCAATGTTTATAAAAACCGCTTCCATGATTGATTGACTAAATAAAATTATCGGTAATAGGGTGATGGCGGCGAAAAGAAAAATCAGCCCATAAATGGTTAATGAAGGTGAGCGTGTTGACAGTTTTCCGCCCAATAAATAACCTAATGACAAACTCAGCATAAAAACAGCAATAATACTGCCCCAAATATGCACCGAACTACCAAAAAATGGCGCTAGTATTCTGCCGCCTAAAAGCTCGATACCCATGATAGAAAAACCACTGGTAAAAGCGAGTAAATAGATCAGAACGTCAGGGTAAGTTTGAGTGTTAGTTATATCTTTCAATGGCTTATTTCTTTATTGTTATAGTAACCTAAAAATAGACTAAGCTATTTCACCGACATTTGATAGTGCACTGCGATAAAGTCACCAATCGGGTCTTGGTGATTATATTTTTTGACGAAAGCCATGCCTATTTTTTTCATTACGCCAATAGAAGCAGTATTATCTTCTAACGCTAAAGCGGAGACATAATCAATGTCAGCTTGACCAGCGAAGGCATTTTTAATGGCAATAGCCGCTTCTGTGGCATAACCCTTGCCCCAGCTTTTTTGGAAAAAACGCCAGCCAATTTCTAAATCATTGAACCTAGGGTTATCGGAGAAAAAATCCATTGGTCGTACTATTACCCAACCTAGATACTCTTGGCTGAATTTGTCAAATACTTGCCAAATTCCCCAGCCTTGGCTTTCATCACGATAAGCTTGTAAGCGAGGAATAAATACCTCGTTAATAAATTCGATACTATTTGGCTTGCCGCCGTTAATAAAGCGCATAACTTCGGGATCTTGATCTAATTGCCAAAATGCTTGTGCATCATCTTGGCTCATCAAACGAAAGCTGAGTCGTGCTGAGTTTGCTATTGTTTTGGCATGTTCCATTGTTAATGTTTGCCTTCAAGCAAAGGCTTTAAAAAGCGCGCGGTATGAGAGGTTTTATGTTGCGCCACTTGCTCTGGTGTACCGGCTACTAATATTTCGCCACCGCCAGAGCCGCCTTCGGGGCCAAGATCTATTACCCAATCGGCCGTTTTAACTACATCAAGGTTATGCTCAATAACGACAATGGTATTACCGTGATCACGCAAGCGGTGAATTACGTGCAGTAATTGTTTTATGTCGTGAAAATGCAAGCCAGTGGTGGGTTCATCGAGAATATATAAGGTTTGGCCGGTATCACGTTTTGATAGTTCTTTTGATAACTTAACCCGTTGCGCCTCACCGCCAGAAAGGGTAATCGCCGACTGACCCAGCTTGATGTAACCTAAACCAACATCAAGTAGGGTTTGCAGTTTACGTTTGACCGCGGGTATGGCATTGAAAAACTCAAAGGCATCTTCAATGGTCATGTCTAATACTTGGTGAATGTTTTTTCCCTTGTACAATACCTCTAAAGTCTCACGGTTATAACGCTTGCTTTTACAAACATCACA
>JAESPR010000041.1 GCA_016765685.1 Colwellia sp.
TTAAATATCCAATAACATCGTTGCTTTCAATCCTAATAGCCAGCTATTAGTCAATCAAGCGCCTTGTTCTTGAAAATTTACCCTCATTAAAATTTGAACCATTAATTAATCTGATTGGTATAATTACTTTGCGCACGAGATGATAAACCGACATGTTTTTCTTGAACATCTTGATAAGCGTATGACATGGTCACGTTTAAGCCATTGTCCCACTGTTTGGCTAATGCAGTAGAGAAGAGAATGGCGTGGCCATCGTTTTTAGCATTAGTCGTCTGAATATCAAAATCATCACTTCTTGACCAAACAGTTATAAAAATAAACAGCCTTGATTGTGTTGGGTATACATAGAACAGTTAGTAAATAGGAGTCGTTTGGTTAGTCATGTAGACTAATTCTAATAAATCAATGTGATATGTTTTGGTTAACTGGTTTTTTTAACCGATCGTAGAGGTATGTTCATCAATTTTTATCGTGTAATTTTAATTTTATTTTCTTGACTATATGGATGGTTTATTGGTAGCTTGGTTTTGCATAAAATTTGTACAGTAGATGGATGAGGGAATATGCAGGTTTACGGAAAATAGACGGAGTACTAATAATTATTCAATAGATAAATAAGGTGTGAAAAATGAATTATAAAAAAAACATTGCAGCTTTATTGGTTAGTTTTATTAGCTGCTACGCGGTAGCAGAAGTGACTAACGGAAGTTTTGAAGCATGGTCGGATGGTTTACCAGTCGATTGGACGACCATTGATTCAGGTATCAGTGTGAATCAAAATACTAGTTTAACTCAAGAAGGCTCTAGCTCTGCTGCTATCACAGTTAATACGGGCACCCAAAGCGCTACTGATTTTAGACAATTAGTCAGCGTTGTTGCGGGACAAACGTATGACTTTTCTGTTTGGGTGTATCATACCGAAGGCGGCATTAAAGCGCGTTTGTATGTTGATGGTTATCAGGGCTATTCTAGTGAAAGCTTAGTCAATCAATGGCAACCAATTAGCGCTAGTTATGTTGCAAACACCACTAAAAATATTACTGTTGGTTTGCGTTTTTATGATACATCGAGTTTTGATGGCTCTGAAATTGTCTATGTTGACTACTTTCAGCCGACTCAGGCATCTGGTGGTGGAACAGGAGGCACCGGTGGAAGTTGTATTACTAATGATGTTACTTTTAGTTTAGTGACTGACAATTATGGTGGTGAAACAAGTTGGACTTTAACGAATACTAGTGATCAAGAAGTCGCCAGTGGTAGTAACTATGCTAGTTCAACAAGCTACAATGAAAACTATTGCTTAGATGATGGTGATTATACGTTCATCATTAATGACAGTTATGGCGATGGGATTTGTTGTAGTTTTGGCAATGGCTCTTATGATTTTTCCCTTGCGACCTCTTCATTAATTTCAGGTGGCAGCTTTACGAATAGTGAAACTAAAATATTTACCTTAGGTGACTCTGGCAGTGGAACAGGTAATTACTCCGGTACTTATTATGATGGCATAACCTCTCAAACCGGTTACGCGTTGAAAACTGCTTTATATAATTTGATCAAAACTCATTCAGCTCAAGGTTATTCAGCCTTGTGGACCTTTTATGCAAATAACTCACTCGATGTATATTTTGAAAATGATGGTTCCATTCTCGATATTTACTCTGAGCAACCTAATGCAAGTGATAGTTATAACTATACTAAAGTAAGCGATCAATGTGGTAGTTATAGTGGCGAAGGCAGTTGTTATAACCGAGAACATACTTTTCCTAAAAGTTGGTTTGGTGGCAAAGTAGAACCAATGAATTCAGACGTTCATCATATTTATGCAACAGATGGCTATGTAAACTCAAAACGTGGTAGTTACCCTTTTGGTGATGTTGGTACCGCTGCATTTACTTCAACTAATAATAGCAAATTGGGCTCAGCAACGGTGAGTTTAGGCTATAGCGGTACGGTTTTTGAGCCTATCGATGAGTTTAAAGGTGATTTAGCTCGTGCTTATTTTTATATGGCGACTCGTTATGAAAATGTCATTGCTAGTTGGCAGAGTAATTCTAGCTATGGAAATGCAATTTTAGATGGCAGCAGCAATAAAGTTTTTGAAACATGGCAATTGAATATGTTGATGCGCTGGCATACTAATGATCCCGTTAGTCAAAAAGAAATTGATCGTAATGAAGCGGCTTTTAGTCATCAAGGAAATCGTAACCCTTTTGTTGATCATCCAGAATATGTTGATAATGTTTGGGGAACAAATTAATTAATTCATGGTAAACCCCCAACTCCACTGGGGTGACTCGCATAGGCTTTCCCTTTACCGCGGTGTAGGTACCCTCGTATCTAGACTAAAAGAACGAAGGAAGTAACCTATGCGAGATTATAAGAGTTTGTCCTATACTAGATGGGATTGTAAATACCATGTTGTATTTATTCCCCAAAAAAGACGAAAATTAATATTTAGAGCCTTGATAAAGCATTTGGTATAAGTTGATATCTTACCGCTTACCTTACTGAAGTGGCGATACATAACCATCGGGTTTTAAAGCAAGCACATCACAGTTCAGTTGATCAATAACATGTTCAGCGGTATTGCCGATTAAAGCCGCGGAAAGGCCGGTTCTACCTATAGTACCGAGAATAACAAGTTCTGCATCAATTTTTGCTGCAATTTGCTCTATCACTGTTTCAGGTAGCCCTTCTTCAACATGAGTATTAACAATGCTGATATCAAATTTATTAGCATGAGCAATCATCGCTTGTTCATGGTGCTTAAGCATAGTGTCATTATATTCGTTTGAGTTAAACTCAGGTATTTCAATTGCAATATTAACCGGAGTGCCAGGGAAGGAATTGACTAAATGAACGTTTGCTTGAATGAGTTGTGCTAACTGTTTGGCTTCTTCGGTTATTTTTACATTGAGTGAGTGATGTTCTGCTTCATCACTACCAACATTTAAGGCGGCAATAATATTACCATCAATGGGCCATTCATGGTCTTTCACTAATAACACCGGGCAAGGACACTTACGCAAAATATGCCAGTCAGTGGGAGTGAAAATTACTGATTTTAATTTATCATGCTGGTGAGTGCCTTTGATAACAAGTCCGTAGTTATCTTTGATCACTCTTTCAATAATGGCTTCGAAAGGACGGTTATGCCAAACGACAATGCAGTTTATATCGATGTCAGGTTTCAGTTCATTAATGAGACTTGTCAACCAAAGCTCTTTATCTTTGATGACTGATTGACGCATTACATCACGGTCATCGCTAGAAAGGATAGTAGTCATTTCATAAGAGAAATCAAAAATACTTAAAAATGCGGTCAAATTAACTTTGTTTTTGCCGTTGGCATTGATACATGTTGCTAAATTTATTGCTCTTTTTAATGCTTTTTGTTCATCGGCTATTGGGTCGATAACAACTAAAATATTTTGGTAAGTTTCCATGATAAATCTCACTTTCGGTTATTTATAAGTTTAACTTTAATGTACCCTAGTTAATTTATAGCAAAAGTATGAAATTAATGCTTGTTTTAAGTCAAGTTTTAGGAAAAATAGCCCACTAGCGCTGAATGAGCTCAATGCTAGTAATAGCATTAGAAAGGATTAAAGTTCGGCGCAATCTATGAGTTCATCAATTTCTAAGATAGTGATCAGTTTGCCGTCAACTTTAATTAAGCCGTTTTTATGAAAACGGTTTAATAAACGACTGATGGTTTCAACAGTTAAGCCAATATAGTTGCCAATTTCGCTACGGGTCATGGTTAAGCGAAATTCAGAAGCTGATAAACCGCGAGCGTGATAGCGCTCACTTAAGCTGACTATGAAGGTGGCAACGCGCTGTTCAGCACTCTTACGATTAAGTAAAGTAAGCATTTCTTGATCGGTACGAATTTCATTGCTCATTAAACGTAACACTTGCTTTTTAAGTTTAGGCATAGTGTTAGATAGTTGGTCTAAGTTATCATAGGGTATTTCACAAACCATAGAGGTTTCAAGGGCTTGAGCAAAGCTTCTATGTACACTGTCAGCAATAGCATCAAAACCAAGCAGGTCTCCCGCTAAATGAAAGCCGGTAATTTGTTCTTCACCTTGTTCATTTACGGTAAAGGTTTTAAAAGTACCTGAACGAATAGCGAAAAGTGCATGTAGCTCTTGACCATCAGAAAAAATTTTGTCGCCTTTGTGAATTGGGCGTTTGCGGTCAATAATTTCATCAAGGGTATTAAGCTCTTGATCATTAAGAGTGAACGGCAAACAAAGCTCACTGATACTACAGTTTTGACATTTTATATGCTGTACGCCAGGGCAATTTTTATTTGACATGCTTTACTCAAATTAACTTAGGAATAAATAAGATATTTATTCAATTTCTAGTACTAGGCTATGGTATTAGAACAATTGTTTATATGCAACTACAAAGCTATAAAACCCAAAGGATATTAGCATTATTGCCATTGTTTTTCGAAACACCGAATTGACTAATATTTTTTTTATCTGGGTAAAACCGATAGATAACGTTATTAAGGCGGGTAAGGTACCTAATCCAAAAAATAACATGATACTAGCACCCGTGAGCATGTTGCCACTGGCTAATGACCAAGTGAGGGTTGAGTATACTAAACCACAAGGTAACCACCCCCATACTGCGCCAAGACTTAACGCTTTAGTGGGAGAGTCAACCGGAATAGCTTTGCTCGCTAAAGGAGAAATAACGTGCCATAAATTTTTACCTAAAGCTTCTATACGGTTCAGCCACATTAACCATTGACCTAAATATAAACCTAATAAAATAAGAAAAAGTGCAGAGAACATTCTTAAACTAGTTAATGGCAACCCGATGTTTTTAGCGGCAATTGAGCCAGTGAAGCCAACAATAGCGCCGATAAAGCTGTAAGAGGCTATGCGGCCGATGTGATAACACAATACCAAGGCAGCTTTGCTGTTTTTTTTTTGAAAAGTAATTGGCTGGTTAGTTAAAATTTGCTGTTTTTGATATTTGTTTGCTGCCGGTAATGCTGAGGTTAACATCGTGGTGATGCCACCACACATTACAATGCAATGGCCTGAGCCCAAAAGTCCGATAATAAAAGCAGAGAATAAATCTAGACTCATTATTTGGTAAGCTCATTATGCTCATTGTTATTCGATGCAGACAAGTCGTTATTTTTGCTTTTATCTTCGTCACTCGTTACTAGAGATTCGTTATGTTTATCATCATCAAACAAAATGCTCATGCCTTGTTTTTCCAGATCATCAAACTGTTCGGTTTTTACTGCCCAAAAAAATAGATAAATACCAAGGGTAGTAAGTAGCACGGCTATTGGAATTAGAATATAAATAATGCTCATGTTTATTGGACTACTTCTTTAGTAAACGTAATGAGTTGCTGATCACTAAAATTGAACTGACCGACATACCAATAACTGCCATGTAAGGCGTGATAAAACCACTAACTGCTAGCGGTAATACTATCGCATTATAGCCAAAAGCCCATAGATAGTTTTGAAAAATAATACGCTTAGTTTTAACTGAAATTATATTGAGTAAGTTGATACTACTTAGTTTGTTATTTAATAAAATAACATCTGCGCCACTTTTGGCTATGTCTGTGCCACAACCCATCGCCATCGACACATGGGCAGCGCCAAAAACAGGTGAATCGTTAACGCCGTCCCCTATCATAGCAACGGTGGCATTTTGTTGGTGTTGATAATGTCTAATAGTTGACATTTTATCCGTAGCGCTTAAATTGCCGTGACATTGGTTGATAGATAATATATTTGCGATTTTTTCACAAGAGTTTTGATTGTCACCTGATAATAATAATGTTTGATGTTTAATATTTAGCGTGCTAATAACCGCTGTCGCATCGTCCCTGATTTTATCAACAAGATAAAAAGCAGCAATAAGCTCTCCTTGAGCAACGAGTACACATGAAGCCTTCATTAATTGATTGTTGTTATCTTGCTGTTGAGCTGTTAACAACCAGCTGACTTTGCCAATACTATATTCTTCTCCCATTACTGTGCCGCTGACGCCTTGCCCAGATTGAACAGTAATGGCCGCTGTAATAAGCTTGAAATCACGATACGGGGCAAAGGGCTTTGCTAGTGGATGCTCAGAGTGTGACTCTAACGCGGCAGCAATAGCCAGTGCTTGCTCTTGAGTAACTGAAATACTGTTGACACCATGGGGAAATATTTCAACTTTATTTATAATAAAATCGCCAGTGGTTAAGGTACCGGTTTTATCGAAAGCAAAACAATCAATGTTTGGCATAGTTTCCATCACATGGGCAGATTTGATCATGATGCCATCACGATTTAAACGTGTAGTCGCACAGGTTAATGCGGTGGGTGTCGCTAAAGATAAGGCGCAAGGGCAGGTGGCAACTAAGACTGATAAAGTAATCCAAAAGGCTTCATCGGGTAAATGTTGTTGCCAATAAATTGCGGTGCCAATAGCCGTAACTAAAATAATCGCAACAAAGTATTGAGCTACCGTATCAGAAAAACGGGCTAATTTAGGTTTATGTGCTTGTGATTTTTCACTTAAACGAATTAACTGGCTTAAGAAAGACAGATTATTTGGCTGTTTAACTCGCACTGTTAAATTACCATCACCATTAATAGTGCCAGCAAAGATGGTGTCATGGGTGCTTTTGGTAACCGGCTTTTGTTCTCCAGAAAGCATCGCCTCATTTATCTGGCTGCTTCCATGGATTATCAAACCATCGCTTGGAATAATTTCGCCGGGTTTGATTAATACTATGTCACCTTTGACTAATTGTTTTGCAGCAACAAGTTCTTCTTGGTTTGCATCTTGTTGCTGGTTACTTTTATATTTCGCTATGCGGGTCGCCGTCATTGGCATTAACTTTAATAAGTTGGCTGAGGCTTGTGCAGCATGAGCACGGGCGCGAAATTCTAAAAACTTACCAATAAGCAGTAAAAAGGTGAACATGGAAACTGACTCAAAGTAAACTTCACCTTCTGCGGTTATCGTTGCCCAAGCACTTGCGCTAAAGGCTAATAGTATAGCAATAGAAACGGGGACGTCCATCGAAAGTTGCTTGATTTTTAAAGCATTAATAGCTCCGGTGTAAAAAGGGAAAGCACCATATGAAACGATAGGTATGGTTAAAATAAAGCTAACCCAACGCATATAAACTATATTGTGTTCAGCCATATCGGCAAAAGCGCCAAAATACAAAGCAACAGCAATCATCATAATTTGCATCATTAAAATGCCACTGATGCCTAAACGTTTAATAAACTTTTTACTAATGACTTTGTTACGCTGTTCAACTTCGTTGGCTTTGAAGGGCAATGCTTGATAGCCGATATGTTCAATGGCATTAAGAATTTCACTTAACTGTAATTTATCATCTTGCCATTTTACGGTGGCGCGTTGGGTGGTAGCATTAACCGTTATGTTGATAATGCCAGCCAATTTACTCAGTTGCATTTCAATTAACCAAGCACAAGCAGCGCAACTGATCCCCTCAACCGTTAAAATAGCTTCTTTGGTATCATTTTCTTGATAAATAAATTCACTTTGCAAAGTGGCTTCATCAAGTAACTTGTTCTTTTTAAGTTGTTGTTTTCTTAATGATTCTGGTACTAAGTCTGTGCCTTTTATGGCAGGTTTAGTTCTAAATTGGTAATATTTTGTTAAGTTATTATCAACGATAGTCTGGGCAACAGCCTGACAGCCAATGCAGCACATGATTTGTGGCTTTTGATTAATGACAACAGCCAAAGCTATCCCCGCTGGAATAGGCTCATCGCAATGAAAGCACGTGCTAAACATGCTTTACTGCGCTTTGGTTGGATCGGGAATAAGATCGATAAAATTATTTTGCGGTAAATTAATGGTCTCTAGAATTTTCCAACTAGTATCAAAGGTATTGTCAAAAGGCGTTAGCGTTATTTTCCATTTGCCGGTAACGTTATGATCAAAAGTATGCCTAAAGTAACCGTTTCCGTCAGGTGTTAAAGCTAAATAAAAGTCTTTTTCTTCGAGAGTAGGGTGGGAAAACGTGATATTTAACAACGGAAAGATTTTCTCTATACCAGTAGGCTTAATAACCAATTTATTATTGGTTAACTGCAAAGCAAAACGCATCCCTAATTTTTGTGCGTTTTTTATTTTTGAGACTTCTAAATTTATCGCTTTACCTTTTTTATAATACTCACCTATTACCAGAGTATCAGGATTGGTATTAGCAATGATGTAGGTAGTAATTCCGGCAACAACCGCAGTAAAAGGAAGAGTAAAAACTAACCAAGCCCAAGGCTCACGATACCAAGATGTTTTCATAGGAGTTAAACAATAGTCTATAGGATAAAAGAGGTGGTTATTATATCTTTTTTCTTTGTTAGGAGCTAGTTTTGTTGATGTTATAAAGTTAATAAAAAAGGCCACTTAACAATGAGTTAGGTGGCCTTGTTTATTTGTTTTAATTTTAGTTATTTAAGTGCTGTAAGTGAGCCAACTTAATCGACTAATCTAGCGAAAGAGAGTAAACATAGGCACTAATCACATGCACTTTTTCTTCACCCAGTATCTCTTTCCATGGTGGCATAACACCAGCGCGACCATTTCGAATAGACTCTTCAATAGCACGCTGAGTACCTCCGTATAACCAAATGTTATCGGTTAAATTTGGTGCACCCATTGGTAAGCCCAAAGCTAAACTGCCTTGCCCATCGCTGCCATGACAGCCAGCACACAGTCCATAATTAGCTTTACCGGCTTTAGCTAATTCAGCGTTAACTGAACGGCCACTTAAGCTAATTACATAAGCGGCTACTTCTTTAACACCTTGTTCACCACCTAACGCACCTTCCCAAGCCATCATGCCCATGGCCTTACGACCGTGCATAATGGAGGTTTTAATTGCTTCAGGGCTACCACCGTATAGCGAAGCTTTATCTGCTAGATTAGGGAAGCCAGTAGTACCACGAGCATCAGAGCCATGGCATTGTGAGCAGTTTTGAATAAACAAACGTTGACCTATTTTCAATGCCTCGCTATCCGTGGCTAAATCTTCAATGCTACGGGCAGCGTAAGCGTCAAAAATTGGACCATATCTTTCATCAGCTCGCGCTATTTCACGGTCATACTGAACTAAAACACCGGAATCTTTAGCTAAATATTCTGCCGTTTTTGCTTTTGATTCAGCAAGGCTTAATATACCCTGATTGGAACTTTTCCAACCGAGTAAGCCGGTCCAGTTACCTAAACCATAAAAAGCAATGTAACCGAACGCCCAGATTATGGTTAATAAAAAAAAGGTGCTCCACCATTTAGGTAAAGGGTTATTTAATTCTTCAATACCATCGAAAGAGTGCCCCATTGAGACATCACCTTCTTCAACATCGGTAAAGTTCTTCAAACACCAACGTAGTATTAAATAACAACCTACCAGTGAGCCTAAGGTAAGAACCCAAACCCATATATTCCAGAAGTCAGACATTATTATTTTCTCTCCTGTTTATTCTCTGTATCAAGATGGCATTGTTCATTTTGTTGAGCGGTTTGTTTTTTTAGAGCAAGATCTTCTTCAAAAATAGAATTAGCAATATCCTCAAAAGAAGATTTACGTTTTTTTGAATAAGACCAAAGCACAATAATAATAAATAATGTCAGTATTAGGAGGGCAATAAACCCTCTAAGTGTTCCGTAATCCATCATATATTCCTATAGGTAATTACTTCAATGCGTGGCCAAGAGATTGCAAGTAAGCAACCAAGGCCTCCATTTCAGTTTTGCCTTTAACTGCGTCTGCTGCGCCATCAATTTCTGCTTGAGAATAAAGAGGAATAGCATTGCCATTTTCATCTTTATGGCTGCGATTACGTGTTAACCAGTTAAATGTAGCTAGTTTTTTACCAGTAATCTCACCATCAAGGGTATTTGTTGCTAACCATTTATACGAAGGCATGTTTGATTCAGGAACCACTGAGCGGGGATCAAGTAAATGGGCGATATGCCAGTCATCACTGTAACGACCACCAACCCGAGCTAAATCAGGACCAGTACGCTTAGATCCCCATAAAAATGGATGTTCCCAAACATGCTCTCCGGCAACACTGTAATGACCATAACGCTCTGTTTCTGCTCTAAATGGACGGATCATCTGGCTATGGCAGTTATTACAACCTTCACGGATATAAATATCACGACCTTCCATTTGTAAAGCTGTATATGGCTTTAAATTATCAACAGGGGTAGCTAATTCTTTTTGAAAAAATAACGGTGTAATTTCTACTAAACCACCAATACTGATAGCAAGAACAGTAAATAGAAAGAACAAACCAACATTTTTTTCAACTTTTTCATGCTTATTTTTTGAAGAGCTTTGTGAAGTGTTTTTCATGTTTGTTCTCCTTAAGTTTCTTCAACTGCTTCAAGACTTCCGTCTTTAGCGCCGATAGTTTTAAACATGTTGTAAGCCATCAAGAAGAAACCAATGACCACCAGAACACCACCGACAAATCGAATAAAATAAAAGGGGTAGGAGGCAGTTAAACTTTCAACGAAACTGTAAGTTAGCGTGCCATCTGTATTGACCGCGCGCCACATTAAACCTTGCATAACACCTGAAATCCACATCGCTACAATATAAAGAATAAGGCCAGCGGTGTGCAGCCAAAAGTGAATGTTGATCAAACGAATGCTATACATACGACCTTGATTAAATAAAATTGGGATCAAGTGGTACATAGCACCAATTGATATCATAGCCACCCAGCCTAAAGCGCCAGAATGTACGTGGCCTATAGTCCAATCGGTATAATGAGATAAAGCATTAACGGATTTTATTGCCATCATTGGACCTTCAAAGGTAGACATACCATAGAAAGAAAGTGAAACAATTAAAAAACGTAAAATAGGATCATGGCGAAGTTTATGCCAAGCACCAGAAAGCGTCATAATTCCGTTGATCATGCCGCCCCATGAAGGCAAGAATAACACGATAGACATCACCATACCGACTGATTGCACCCAGTCAGGTAAAGCCGTGTAATGAAGGTGGTGAGGGCCAGCCCAAATATATAACGAAATTAATGCCCAAAAATGTACAATAGATAGACGATAAGAATAAACGGGGCGCTCTGCTTGTTTAGGAACAAAGTAATACATCATGCCTAAGAAACCAGCGGTTAATAAGAAACCAACTGCATTATGTCCATACCACCATTGCATCATGGCATCAATTGCGCCTGAGTAGATAGAATATGATTTCATCATAGAAACGGGTATTACCATCGAGTTACCAATATGAAGCACTGCAACGGTAATAATAAAGCCACCAAAGAACCAGTTAGCTACATAGATGTGTGAGGTTTTGCGTTTAATCAGTGTGCCAAAAAACACGATGGCATATGAAATCCAAACAACCGCAATTAAAATATCAATGGGCCATTCTAGCTCAGCATATTCTTTTGATGAGGTGTAACCCAAAGGTAAAGTTATAGCGGCAGCGACAATAATCGCTTGCCAGCCCCAAAAAGTGAACGAGGCTAATTTGCCACCAAATAATCGCGTTTGACAAGTTCGCTGTACAACATAATAAGATGTAGCAAATAAAGCGCTAGTACCAAAGGCAAAAATTACTGCATTGGTATGGAGTGGACGAAGACGGGAGTAGGTTAACCAAGGTGTTTCAAAGTTTAACGCCGGCCAAATTAATTGACCTGCAATAAGCACACCTACAAGTGTACCAAAGATCCCCCAGATTACAGTCATGACAGTAAATTGACGGACAACATCGAAGTTGTAGTCTACTGCTGACGTATTACTAATGGTCATGTTATGGATTCCGCAGTGTTATTATTAATAATAATAGTTTATCTCGATTTATTTAAGCTAGTGTAGAAAAAACAACCGATAATTGTACTATTTTTGTCTGTTTGCCAAAAGGCATTGATATATGGCACAAAAACGAGCTTAATATGCCATATACATGGTAATTTTACCCTTTGACAATGGCATAAATCAACTGTCGAACTGTTTAAATTTGACCTAGATCAAGTTTAAACTCAATTACGGATACCACTTAGTAAATATTAAAAAAGTATCCTAGGCTCTAAGGGTTAGGGGTGAGTGTAAAATGAACTATTAGTGCGTTAAAATTAAACACCTGTGAGCAATTCATAAGATAGACTGTTTTTAAAGGAACAGCCAATGTACATAAATTTTTTTTTACTCACCGTTGTTTCTTCTTTTTTATTTGAATTTATTAATGTTTTAAAATAAGCAAACGGGAGGAGGCTAAGAAATGATTAAAATAATGATCGTGGTATTTTTTATGCTAAATGTAATCGCTTGTCAACCAGTTCAGCAAGAACAAGTGACTGAAAAGAAACAACCTCAACAACAATATGCGTTTAGTTGCCTAACTAGTCAAAGTCAATGTGATGTAGCCACTGAGTTTGGTCATGTTAATATTGAGTTTTCAGGCCAAATTGCTCAAGGAAAAATTAAAACAGAATTACCTTTTCACATTCAACTGCACTTTGATGCGCTTAACGATAGCTATAAACTACAGCGTGTTAACAGTCACCTTGAAGGGGCGGAGATGTTTATGGGAAAAATACCCGTTTTTTTTGATGTGATTGAAAAGGGAGGCACCAGTTACCTCGCTGAGAGCTTATTAGCTAATTGCATGGAAGATGAAATGATATGGCGGTTATGGTTTCAATTGGAGTTTTCAGTAGATAATGAAATAAAACAGCAAGATTTTTTTATCGACTTTGTTAGTCTGCGGTTGTAAAGCTGCATTGAGTAACTAGCCGTGAGTTGATGAAGAACTGACGGCTATTCGCTTTTTTGAAATAGATAACGGTTGACCCGGCTTCCTAGATATTATTGGTAACATCAACCGACAATTTTAACTTTTGCCCCGGTTGTAGATGTTTATTGCGGCTTAAGCTATTCCAACGTTCAATATCACTGATGCGGACATTGAATTTATCAGCAATACGTGCGAACGAATCACCACGACGTACTTTGTAAGTGATATTACGCATAATGGCTTGTTCAACACCCAGCCTTGCTGTTATCGTTTTTTGAGCAGATAAGCTAGATTTTTGCCAAATAACCAGCTTTTGACCTAGTTTTAAAGTATCGCGCGGGGCAAAACCGTTCCATTTCGCTATTCTACTGCTACTAACTTTATAGTGTTGACCTAGATCCCAAAGATTGTCACCGGAAACTACGGTATGAGTTACTTTAGAGCCTTGCTGAGGTCTAGCTTGTTTAGAGGCTATACGTTGATCTTGCGATAGAATATAGCTATCGAGTGATTTAGCGGCAACTGGAATAAGTAAATGTTTTCCCGCTCTAATTTGATTGCCATTAATACCATTTACCTGACGTATTAACTCAATGCTGGTATGAAATTTATTAGCAATAGCACCTAAATTATCACCATTTTTAATTTTGTAACGTTGCCAAGCTAGCCGCTCAGTTTTGCTTAGTTTTGCTAAACCTTGTTCAAAGTGTTTAACCTTATGTTTAGGGAGAACTAAGCGGTGTGGGCCGTCTGGATCGGTTGACCAACGGTTAAAACCTGGGTTTAATCGTTGTAATTCTGTTAAAGATAAGTCAGCTAAACTGGCCGCCTTGGCTAAATCAAGCTGTGATTTGATGTTTACTTGGCTGATCACTTCTTTATTAGCAATCTCATAAAGATTAAGATTAAAATGGCTGGGACGTTTTATAATATCGGCCAGGGCTAAAAGTTTAGGTACATATGCGCGGGTTTCTTTGGGTAAATCTAACGACCAAAAATCAGTGTTTTTTCCTAAACGTTTATTTTTTCTAACTGCTCGTCGAACACGCCCTTCACCCGAATTATAGGCAGCTAAGGCGAGTAACCAGTCACCATCAAAAAATTTGTGCAAATACTTCATGTATTTAATCGCACCATCTGTAGAAGCAATCACATCACGGCGACCGTCATACCACCAGTTTTGTTTCATGCCAAAACGTTTACCAGTAGCAGGAACAAACTGCCACATACCTGAAGCCCGGCCATGAGAATAAGCAAAGGGATCAAATGCACTTTCAACTATAGGTAATAAAGCAAGCTCAATAGGAACCCCATTTTTTTCAAGTTCTTCTACAATATAATATAAAAAAGGCTCAGCGCGCTTGGCTACTCTGGTCAAGTAACGTGGGTGTTTTACGTACCAGTTACGTTGGGAAATAACACGGTTGTTTTCTGGTATATCAATGGTTAATTGTGCTCGAATACGCTGCCAAACATCATTATTACTTTGCAAAGAGCCGTGATCTAAGGAAAAAGTGACATCTTCAACCGGATGAATAACATTAATGTTTTCATCCATTAATAATGCTTGGTTGATGTCGGCCGTTGAAGCAATATACTCTGGTAGGTGCTGGCTATTACTTTCCTCACTCACACTGCGGTGAGATGCGTTGTTTTGTGAGAAAAGGGTGCTTTGACAGCCACTGAGAAGAATTAATACGGGGAATAAAAAATATTTCATGGACTGCCAATAATAATTTGTAATAATAATGCTTTTTTTAAACAATAAGCGCTTAAGCAATGAATGCCAAGATTAACACGTTAAAATTGGTCTTTCCAGCGTCTAATTGTAGTGAAAGTAGCTAGGCTGTTTGCTTGAGTTTTGTTATCAAATTGGTGAGCACTTTGTTGAATTGTTAATTTGTGGCTCCGTAAAAAAGGATTAATTTGTTTTTCAAGCTTAATAGAGCTAGGAATGGTTGCTTGTCCTTGGTTGCGTAATTGCGTGACCTTTTTATTATATTCAATTAACGCTTTATTTTGAGGCTCTACCGTTAAGGCAAATTTTAAATTCGCTTGGGTATACTCATGAGTGCAATAAACCTTAGTGCTTTGGGCTAAGTTGGCTAATTTAGTTAATGAATGCAGCATTTCTTCGGCGCTACCTTCAAATAACCGGCCACAGCCACCTGAAAATAAAGTATCACCACAAAATAATAGTGGCTCAAGAGGATGGTTGGCAAAATAAGCGATATGACCTGCAGTATGCCCAGGTAAATCGAGCACTTTAAATTGCATGTTTAATGGCGATAAGTTAACAGTATCATTTTCAACTAAACTGACTTGGCAGTGAGGAATATTTTCCTTAGCAGGTCCGTAAACAGTTAATGGCCATTGTTTTTGTTGACAGTATTGAACTAGTTCGGTAATTCCACCGGTATGATCGGGATGATGATGGGTAATTAAAATAGCGGTCAGTTTTAGCTGCTGTTGCTCGATAAAAGCGATGCAAACTTTAGCGTCACCGGGATCAACTAAAGTCACCGAGGTTTGGTTAGTCAAGGCCCAAATATAGTTATCGGTAAACGCTTTGATTGAGACAACCTTAATAGTTGAATTCGTTGTTTTGATTGCACTCATTCGGAATTTCCAACTTGCTTAAGAGAGAGAGTTAATTATACTTAGATTATTGGTAAAAACACCCTTAAATAATTAACTTATGAAACCTGCTTTAGCTTTTCGACAACCTCATTATCCAACATCTTGGCAAGAGTTACCTAACGGTAATGTTATTTTGTCTGCTATTGAAGAAACACTGCAACCTTGGTGGCAAAAATTTTTTGGCTATCATTTATTAAAAATAGGGGCGTTAAGTCATGAAATATCGTGTCAAGATAGTCCAATAAAACATCAAGTAAGCTGCTGTGATACTCGATCCCAGACTAACGGCCAAATTGGTAGCGCAGATATTATTGGAGATTTAGATGATTTGCCCTTACTTGAGCACAGCGTTGATGTTTGTTTATTAAGCCATACGTTAGAGTTTTCTCTTGATCCCCACCATGTTATTCGCGAAGCCAATAGGGTGTTAATTCCTAATGGTTATATAATTATCACCGGTTTTAATCCTTTGTCTTTGGCTGGGCTTAATAGAGCCATTCCTTATAGAAGAAAGCAAAGCCCGTGGAACGAACACTTTTTCTCCCCTATGCGGGTCAAAGACTGGTTACATTTAATGGGTTTTGAAATACTCAGTGATGAGCGTAGTTTGCATAGTAGTTTAACGGGAACCATCAATAATCATTTGTTCGCTAATTATTGGCGTAAGTTTGCCGGTAATTACCTGACTAGCTTAGGTTCAGTTTATGTCATTATCGCTAAAAAAAGGGTATTACCCTTAACTCCAATAAAACCTAAATGGCAAATTCGTGCTAAGTTTAATCCAGTAAAAGTGCCAACTATGAATGTGCATTCGTGCCATGAACGCACTAAAAAGCCGTATCAATAAATTAATATAATACGGCTTTAAGTCAATTCTTTAGCTTTAGTTATGAGTTAGAACTTATAACTTGCTCTCATGTAAGCAAAACGCCCTTGGCCGCTATGTACATTTACAGCAAAACCCATAAAGTCACTGTAAGAGAAAGGTGGCTTTTCATTAAATAAATTGGTCGCACCTAAAGTTAAGGTGGTGTTTTTAATACCAAAATAATTAATAGAAGTATCTACTGTTACCATCGCATCTAATGCAGGTAGTATAGTACCATCTTTTTGAATACGAACCGATTGATCTTGTTCAAACTTATCAACATAGTTCACGGCAATATTGGCACTTAAGTCATCAAATGACCAGTCAATAGCCGTTGTCCAACGAAATTGAGGTTGTTCAAAATCACCTTCTTGAACATTAATACGTTGACCGCCATCAGCATCAGGACGTTTGTCTTCATATTCTAAAACATAGTTTAAAATATATGAAAATTTAAAGTCACCAACACTGGTTTCAAGACCATATTTAATATCTAAGTCAATGCCAGATGTAGTTAAATCACCAATATTTTGGAATGAATCGAAAATAGTGACTACTTCACCAGGATCATTAGGGGTGTTAGTAGGAATACGGGTTACTACACTGGGATCATTACCAAAATTGCTAAAGACAAACTGCGTATCTGAATCAATAATATTTTCTATATCGTAGTTATAGTAATCAATTGAAAAG
The DNA here is from genome assembly GCA_016765685.1 of Colwellia sp. Taxonomy (GTDB): domain Bacteria; phylum Pseudomonadota; class Gammaproteobacteria; order Enterobacterales; family Alteromonadaceae; genus Colwellia. The sequence continues at coordinate 17,012 of JAESPR010000041.1, forward strand.
TCTAAGTTCTCAGCAATACTGTAAATAATACCTAAGTTATAACTTGTAGATTCTTCAGGACCTAAGTTAGGGTTACCTTCAAATACAGCGGTATACTCTTGCGGATCACAGGCTTTGTTAACATTACCCACGGCATTACAACGAAGAGTATCAACTAAGTTGGGTGATTCATCCGTTCTCCCTAAACCTAGTTGAGACAAAGACGGCGCTCTAAAGGCGGTGCCCCACGAACCACGTAGAGAAAGATCTTCTGTGGGCGCCCATAAAAATGAGACTTTAGGATTGGTAGTGGTACCAAAATCACTGTAATCTTCATAACGTGCAGCTAACTGTACTTCTAAATTATCAAGCACAGGAA
>JAESPR010000099.1 GCA_016765685.1 Colwellia sp.
AGGCAAGCACCGGCCTACAGCTCAAGCTTGGTTTGGTACTTGTAGGTCGTCACGAGTAAAACGAGGCACGACAGTTCAAAAGAAACTTGTCGAGGCAAGCACCGACCTACAGCTCAAGCTTGGTTTGGTACTTGTAGGTCGTCACGAGTAAAACGAGGCACGACAGTTCAAACTTGGTCTGGTACTTGTAGGTCGTCATGAGCGAAGCGAAGCACGACATTTTTTCGACAAAAAACGTTAAAACAAAGTATAAATAAACGTTGCCAACGCAGACTGCTGAGAAGCAACCACTAAACCACCCAATAAGCTTAAAATAACGATAATAGGCAATAACCACATTTTTTTACGCATGCGTAAAAATGCCCACAGGTCGGTAATAAATTCAATCATTAAAACGGATTCTCCAATTGTTCTTTTGTTAATTTGTCTGTTCGTTTTATATAATTCGAACTGCTATTGTTTTTCTTTTTAAAGTGTAATTTATTGCATAGTCTTAATACTAAGCCCGTGGGGAAGATTAAGAAATAAAAGGTAAACCCTAATATTAAGCGGGTATTAATAAAACCTAAAATTCCCGCAATAAACATCCACACTTTGTAGGGATAATAAATTAATTTTGGCGCGAGTAAAGCTAAACTGATAAAAAACAAACTGACCCATAAGGTCCACCACTGCAAGCCTAATCCTAAAATCCATGGGGCAATAACGCCAATAAACAAAGGAAACGCCCAAGTCATTAAAAGACCGAACTCTTTCAATTCTTTGGTGGTTATTTTATGCTCTTTTTTGTTCATGATCAGTCCAACTCAAATTGATTTAGTTTAGCTATCGCGATTGCTGATTCACTCTGTTCTGTTTTGCGTAACAGCACGTTTTCCATCACCAGATAGTCCATTTCGGTATTTAAAAAACAGTTTATTGCATCTTCAGGTGTACATACCGGGGGCTCGCCGCGCACATTGAACGAAGTATTAATCAAAACACTGCTATGAGTGCGTTTTTTAAATGTATTAAGCAGTTGATGTAATTTTGGATTAGTCTCACTATGAACCGTTTGCAGTCTGGCGGTGTAATCAACATGAGTAATAGCTGGCAAAGTTGAACGGGCTTGATTTAGTTTTTCTATGCCTTGTAAGTTTTCAGATACCGGCAATCTCAGTTCATCATTAATATCCGCAACAATTAACATGTAAGGGCTAGCGCCTTGGTGTTGAAAATAATTACTAACATCTTCAGCTAATACTATGGGTGCAAATGGTCGAAAAGACTCGCGATACTTAATTTTTAAATTCATCACCGATTGCATTTTTTGGTTGCGAGCGTCGCCTAAAATAGAACGATTACCTAATGCTCTGGGGCCAAATTCCATTTTGCCTTGAAACCAACCAATAACATTACCTTCGTCGAGTAATTGTGCGGCTTGGTTATATAAATCATCATCGGATAATTGAGTAAATGGTAACTCTTTTGCAGCTAATATTTGGCAAATTTCATCGTTAGTAAAACTAGGGCCAAGATAGGCACCTTGCATTAAGTCGTGTTCTTGTCGTGCCTCGCTTTGCTCGTGACGACCTACATTGTTTTTACCTTCAAACTTTTTACCTTCAAACTTTTTACCTTCAAAGTAATGATGCCAAGCCACCAATGCTGCGCCTAACGCACCGCCGGCATCACCTGCTGCCGGTTGTATCCAAATATTATCAAAAGCACCTTCACGTAAAATACGACCATTGGCAACACAATTTAGCGCTACACCACCAGCAAGGCATAAATTTTTGCTCGTGGTTAAGGTTGATAAATGTTGCACTATTTTCAATACGATTTCTTCGGTGACCACTTGAATAGAGCGGGCTAAATCCATTTCTTTTTGTGATATTTCAGACTCACCAGTTCGGGGAGGCGCACCGAATAATTGATGAAATTTATCATTGGTCATGGTGCTGCCAACGGCAAAGTCAAAATAAGACATATTAAGTACAAAACTGCCATCGTCTTTAACGTCAACTAACTGTTTGAAAATAACATCAACATATTTAGGCTCACCAAAAGGCGCTAAACCCATTAATTTATATTCACCCGAGTTCACTTTAAATCCAGCGTAATAAGTAAAAGCTGAGTAGAGTAAGCCTAACGAATGTGGAAATTGAATTTCCCACAGCGGGTTAAGTTTATCATCTCTACCTTGCCATGCTGACGAGGTTGCCCATTCGCCGACACCGTCTAAACATAGTACAGCGGCATCATCATAAGGACTGGGGAAAAATGCTGAACCGGCATGAGATAAATGATGTTCACTAAACAGTAATTGCGGTAATTTTGCTTTTTTATCTAAACCTGCCATTAAGCGCAATTCGCGCCTTAATACGGTTTTAAGATAAAGTTTTTCTTTAAGCCAAATGGGCATAGCACGAATAAAAGAGCGAATACCGCGCGGCGCATGGGCAAAGTAGGTTTCTAATAAACGTTCAAATTTTAATAGCGGCTTGTCGTAAAAGATAATGCAGTCTAAATCACTAATACTGCAATGCGCTTGCGCTAAACAAAATAAAATGGCTTGGACGGGAAATTCAGGATCATGCTTTTTACGAGAAAAACGCTCTTCTTGGGCGGCGGCAATTATTTCACCATTAATGATGATAGCGGCAGCACTGTCATGATAAAAAGCCGAGATGCCCAGTATTTTTTTTGTCATCATTCGTTTCTGTTTTCCGCTTTATCGTGCCTCACTTCTAAGTTAGTGACAACACGACCTACAATAGATAAATAAAAATTGTGTCTTGGAGTATAACCATAAAAAAGTGGCAAAAGCTATGTTATGCAAACGTATTCAATAGATTTTGTCTTGCAAAAACTAGTGTGGTTAAGTAGGGTGTAAAATTGATTAAATAGACGAAGCGGGCATTAAAAACTGTGTTTAAACATACGGCTAAACAGTTTAGCTTTTATCTGATTTTAATCGCTATTCCTTTTGTTATTTTATTACTGCTAGAGTTCGTTTTAAGGTTGGCTTCTTTTGGTAATGAATACCCGCTTTTTGTCGACAAACCAGCACGAAAAAATCAAGCAACAGTATATTTGCAACCTAATCCTAACGTTATCAATCGTTACTTTGCCAGTGAACAGTTAGCTCCCAATGTCAGCCCTGATACGGTTTATTTCAAGAAAGATAAAAATCCAACTAGCTTTAGAATTTTTATTCAAGGCGGCTCAACCGCGGCAGGCTTTCCTTATGGGCGGTGGGGATCGCTGCAAGGTATGTTAGAGCAGCGTTTTAAGCGGCTTTATCCAGATAAAGAAATAGAAATTATCAATACCGCCATGGCGGCGGTCAATAGTTACACTTTACTTGATTTTGTTGATGAAATTATTGAGCAGCAACCAGATTTAGTACTCATTTATGCAGGGCACAACGAATATTTAGGTATTATGGGCGTAGGCAGCGCTTTTGCCGCTAAAGGTGGTCGATTAGCCACCTTGATGCATTTGAAGTTTAAAAATTGGCGGCTTTATCAGTTATTACAAAAACTTTACGTTGTTGTTTTTTCTGCTAATACGCCACTGAGCAAAACCAATGAAACCTTAATGTCGCAAGTAGCCAAAGAAAAAGAAATTGTTTTTGGTAGTGATTTATATCAACAAGGTATCGAGCAGTTTACCGGCAATATGTCGCTGATCTTAGCAAAGTATCAAACCGCCGGTATTCCTGTGGTGATAGGGAACTTGGTCAGCAATGAAAGCGGGCAAATTCCTTTTTCAAGTGTGGGCAAAGTTGACTGGCAAACTTATAAAACCGGTATCAACAAAACTAACGCAGCAGCAGAAATAGCACGATTAAACAACATAAGCGATGCAAATAAAAAAGCGCAGCATTATTATCAGTTAGCACTTAACTTGCAATTATTAGGACGTGAGCAAGAAGCTAAGCAAGCATTTGTATTAGCTAAAAATAATGATCTGTTACGTTTTAGAGCGCCGAGTGAATTTAATACTCTGCTTGAAAATTTAGCTAAGCAATATCAGGCCAGTTTTGTTGATGTACAGGCTGTTTTTACTAAAAATTCGCGCCATAGCATTATTGGTAACAAGCTAATATTAGAGCATTTGCATCCAACTATTGAAGGCTATTTTTTGTTGGCGGAAGCGTATGCACAGTTAATAGTTAAGCAAAATTTTATTGATTCATCAGTAGATATTTATCCAAGAGAAAAAGCGCGGGCTGACATCCCCGTTAGTATTGTTGATGAACTCTATGGCGATTTTGTTATTAGTAAGCTGGTTAGTGACTTTCCTTTTACTGCTACTAAGAATCAAGCCACCACTAAACCTACCTTGCCTGCGGGTCGAAAGTTTGAAAAACAGGCGTTGGTAAAACGTCTTGAAAACGGTAATTGGTTGCAAATTCAACAAACCTTATTAGTTGAATATCAGCAACGAAAAGAACTGCCACAAGCGGCTAAAATTGCCGGTGCTATTAGCACTGCACTGGTTGATAACCACCAAGCCTCTTATATTGCTGGGCAGCTATATCAACAACTACAAGACTGGCAGCTAGCCAGTTATTACCATAAAAAAGCGGTTAATGTGCTAACGATAAATAGGCAGGGCGACAAGGTGCAATACCTATTGGCGTTGGCGCAAGACTATTTTTTATTAAAAGATTATGCTCGTAGTTTGCAGGTACTAGATAAAGCGAACCATTTAGTGACTGAAATGTCACCACAAAAGCGGCAAGTGCTGAAATATATCAACAACGTTAAACAAGCCATGTTAAGAAATACCAGCCCTAAAAAGAATAAAAGCGGATTATGAATAAAACTAGAATTTATCAATTAATTGCCTTGGCAATACCTTTTGCTTTTTTTGCTTTGTTAGAAGGGGGCTTGCGTTTGTTTGACTATGGCCGTGCAATGCCACTTTTTATGGATTACCCGCAAGCTGAAAACAGCACGGCGCCACACTATTTGTTGCCTCGTCCTGATGTGGTTAAACGTTATTTTCCGCAAAACTCTACACCGCCCTCGGTTACTATTGAAACCAATTTTTTTCTAAAAAACAAACCTGAAGGTGCTTTGCGCATTATAGTGCAGGGTGGTTCAACCGCGGCTGGTTTTCCCTTTGGTTATGGCGCGTCAATTGCCGGTATGTTGGATTATCGCTTAAAACAAAGCTTTCCTGAGAGAACCGTGGAAGTTATTAATACTGCGCTAGCGGCGGTAAATAGTTATACGGTACTCGATTTTGTTGATGAAATTATTGAGCAGCAACCAGATGCAGTACTGATTTATGCCGGACATAACGAATATCTGGGTATTTTAGGGGTTGGCTCGGCTTTTACCGCCGCCAATTCATCGGCGGCAACCTTGTTATATTTGAAATTGAAAGACGCCAGAATTTTTCAATTGCTGCAAAATACCTATTGGCATTTTACTAAAAGCAGTGCACCGCAAAAGGGTGACTTAAACAATAAACAAGCGCGAACTTTTATGTCTAAAGTCGCTAAGCATAAAAACATTCCTTTTGGCTCAGAATTATATCAAGCAGGGTTAACGCAATTTGAAACCAACATAACCTTGGTTATTGCCAAGTATCAAGCGGCAGGCATTCCGGTTTTTATCAGTTCTATTGCCAGTAATTTAGCCGATCAAGCACCCTTTTCATCCAGTACTGAAAAGCCCAGTGAGCATGATGCTAATTTTTATTATCAACAAGGGAAAACACTAGTAACTCAAGCGAAATATAAAAAAGCTAAACAAGCCTTTATTAAAGCCAGAGACTATGATTTATTACGTTTTAGAGCGCCTAGCGCTATCAATGATATTATCATTGAGTTAGCCAACAAAGACTCGGTTTATTTTGTTGATGCTAACCAAGCGTTAACTGAGGCAGCAGCGCATGGAATTATTGGCAAGTCGCTGATGTTAGAGCATTTACATCCCACCATTGACGGTTATTTTGTTATTGCCGATAGCTTTTATCAAGCATTAGAAAAATCAGCCCTGTTTGGCCAGTTTCCACACACCATTAGCACAGCACAAGCGCAGCAAGATATCCCTGTTTTTGATGCCGAAATTTATTGGGGTAAGGCTAAAATTGCCGGTTTGATGGCCGATTACCCATTTACCGATAAGCCTAAAAAAGTGCAATTACCGGTAGCCAAAACCCCCAGTGATCGCTTGGGTTTGTCAGCCTACAGAAAAAAAATTGGGTGGTTAACCATAGCTACCGAAAATTTAAACTATGGCAAAAAACACGATAGCGGGCTCTACCTTAAGTCGGCTAAATTAATTGCCGATGCCATGCCTTTTGATGCCGCACATAATTACCGAGCAGGAGTGGCCTTAATTAAGCAAAAACAATTCAGACAAGCGCCACGGTATTTAAAACGCGCCATTGCTGCCAATGATAATGACGTTAACTACCAGTTAGCGTTAAGCCATGCTTATCTTGAGCAAGGCAAGCTAAAACAAGCCTTGCCTTGGTTAGAATCAGTACTGCGTTTAGACCCAAATAATGTCACTGCTATTGATGTTTTGCCAAAGGTTAAGTCACATTTGGGTTACTAACACTATTTTTATTTTTTGCCCCTCAGAGTCCGTTCCTTGTGGCAAATAAAACGAGCAATACGTAGTCTATTGAGTTTTTGTGATGTAGTTATTAACTAAATCTTCAAGCACGTTTAATGGTACAGGGCCGCTGCTTAACACGACTTCGTGGAACTGGCGAATATCAAATTTATCACCTAAAGCCACTTTTGCCTTTTCACGTAATTCGATGATTTTAAGCATACCTACTTTATAGGCGGTTGCTTGAGATGGCATTACTACATGACGTTCAGCCATTTTTACTGCGTCAGACTTGGCATTAGGCGTGTTTTTCACATAATATTCAAGCCCTTGTTCAACGGTCCACTTTTTAACATGTATGCCAGTATCAACTACTAAACGACAAGCGCGCCATAGTTCCATGGCTAAGCGACCAAAATCTGAATAAGGGTCTTGGTAAAAGCCAATTTCTTTTGGGATCATTTCTGAATACAAGCCCCAGCCTTCAGTATAAGCAGTATAACCGCCAAAACGTCTGAATTTAGGGATGCCGGTGAGCTCTTGTTTCATGGCAATTTGCATATGGTGACCCGGAATGCCTTCATGATACGCTAAGGCTGCCATTTGATAAGTGGGCATGGATTCCATTTTGTACAAGTTGGCATAGTAGAAACCTGGGCGAGAGCCATCGGGAGCAGGTTGTTGGTAAAAGGCTTTACCGGCTGATTTTTCTCTAAAAGCTTCTACGCGTTTTACCACTAAATCTGCTTTGGGTTTGCTGATAAATAGTTGGTCTAAATGACCTTTCATTTCGTCAATAAGTGCAGTGGCTTCAGCTAAGTATTGTGTTCTGCCTGCTTCATCATCCGCATAATAAAATTGCTTATCGTGACGCATAAATTCAAAAAAGGCGCTTAAATCACCACTAAAGTTTACTTTTTTCATGATGGTGCGCATTTCATCATGAATACGGTCAACTTCATTCAAGCCAATTTGATGAATTTCATTGGCGGTCAAATCTGTGGTGGTAGTGCGTTTTAAAGCATTGTTATAAAACGCTTCGCCGTCAGGAAATTTCCAAGCACCGTCACGCGTATCTGCCACTTGTTCTAGATCTTTTAAATAACTAACCAGTGCGCTATAGCCGGGTTTAACATGGCTTAATAAGGCTTTATTCGCGGCAGCTATTAAGGTTTGTTTTGCATCGTTGCTAATTTCAAGTTGGTCAACTTTACCACTAAAGTCAGCTAACAATGTGCTGTTGGCCGAGTTATCGAAAGGTGCACCTTTTATGATGTTTTGAGAGTCGCGAATAACATGAGCAAAAACAAATTTAGGGGCAATAATGCCTTTTTCTTGACGAATTTTTAATTGGTCAACTAACTGATCCAGCAACACTTCAATGCCGACAAGACGTGAAATATAGTCTTGTGCCTGTTTTTCATCGGCAATTGAATGCTGGTTAATTAAAAAAGCAGGAATGCTGGAATGCAAACCGCGCATCTGATTAACGGGATAGTTATGGTAACGCCACTTATGGTCGGCAATTTTATTTTCTAGTTTTTGAATGAATAACTGGCGACTTAACGTGGTTTGACTATCAAGGTTTTTTGGCTCTATCGCCTGAATACGTTTTAAGTCTTGCTTGGAGATTTCAAGTTCTTTAAGGGCATTTTCTTCAGAAATGTCATTCCATTTATCATAATCTTTTTTAATGCCTAAATAACTTTGCATCATTGGACTACGATCAATGCCTTCATCAAAAATATTATCAAATATTTGATTAGCTAGCTGTGATGGGCTTTGTTCACTGACACTTTTTGCAGCAACAGTATCACTAGTTGCTTGAGTTGTTTGAGTAGACTGAGGTTGAGAGCATGCGGTAACCAAAACACTGGTTAGTGCTATTGCCAATAAAGATTTATTAAAAAACATAGAATTTCCTGAAATTTTAAAGTGAAGTGATACCAATGTGATTAAGTTTCTTCTCAATTAAAAGAACTTAATCAACTTGGTATTAGTTTGCCCTGTTTATTCAATACATTGCAATCACTGTTCGATAAACTAACCAATTTTTGCGATTAGTTATTTCACGTTTATTTTAAATGTTTATCAAAAAAGTTAACCATTTCTTTCAACGTTTGCATTCGATGGGCTTGTACGCTTAAGTGATGATTAGCATCTTCAATTTCTACGTAACGCACCTCTTTATCGTAACTTGCTAATTCATCTGCCATTTTACGGCTATGTTTTACCGATACAATTTTATCATCAGTGCCATGTATTAATAAAATAGGAATGTTAATTTTCTTGGCAAAGTTAATGGGTGAAGCAGATTCAAGTTTGTCACTGTCGCTGCCAAATTGTTTCTTTACTATTTTTGCATGACTGTCGTTATATCGACGAGAATCCCTGATGATCAGTTCTAAATCAGATACGCCAGCAAAACTAGCGGCACATTTAAAGCTTTCACCATGTTTTACTGCTGCCATTAAAGCGGCATAACCGCCATAACTGGCACCAGCAATGCACACTTTTTCAGGGTCAATAATGTTTTGTTTTATTAGCCAGTTAGAGGCATCTTGTAAATCGTCTTGCATGGCTTGCCCCCAGCCTTCAATTGAGGTCATTTCAAACTCATACCCATAACCTGACGAACCACGAAAGTTTGGTTGAAATACCACATAACCTCTGTTGGCAAACAATTCCGCCCAATAATCAAAACCCGCGTAATCTCTTGCCATCGGGCCGCCATGAGGGAAAATAATGGCGGGTAATTTACTGTCTTTTGGTGTGTTTATCGGCTTGGTTAAGTAGCCTTCTATTGCTAAACCGTCGCGGGCTTTATAGTGAACAAGTTGCTTAGTCGCATAATTGCTTTCATTAATGTCAGGATACAAACTGGCGAGATATTCTAGACTTTTTGCTTTTCGGTCACCTAGGTAATAATCACCCGCTCTAGTGCTTGAACTAGAGTATAAAACGTATTTGTTTTGATCTTCAGACATGTTGATAATAGTGTTGTCTGCGTCAGGAATAGCCTTGTTTAACGCTTTTTTAAAGGTGATGTATTCGTCATCCCAATAAATTTTATTGTCATCGTTGCCCTTATGACTTAAACCCACTACAGCGCCCGTTTTAGGTGAATATATTAATGAGCCATCAACATCATATTTATCATCAGCATAAATTAATTCACGGGTTAGTGATTTATCTTGTAGGTTGACCTTGAAAACCGCATAACGGTCTTGATGTAAAGCGCGTAGGTAAAGAACATTAGGGTCTAAGTCAAAACCTAATATATGGACAACATCTTTATCAAACACCTCATAAGTCCATAAGTCTCTTTCTATCTCACCATCAATATCAAAAAGTTTAAAAGAGACTTTGGTTCCTTCAGCTTGATAACTTATTCTGGCTCGTCCTTGTTGATCGCCAATCCAATCATCAATATAGGTTTTTGCCCGTTTGATACGTGATCTTTTACCCGTACGAATATTGACTTCATACAGCGAAGGTTTACTGTACATTTCAAAATTTATGGCCATTAAAATGATGTCTTTTTGTGCGGGCATCAGGCTGATAATGTTATCTTGAAATTGTGCTACCTTCTCATTTTTGGCATCTTTATGTCTGATCAACAAAGTCAGTTTTTTTTCTGTTGCGATGTCAAATTTATATAAACGAGTAGTGGTATATTTAGTGGTACCTTCTTGGCTTGAAGACGCAGCGCTTATCAATAAAATATCGTCATTACCCCAACGATACCAATTTAATATCACATTAACGTTATCGGCCTTTAGCACCGCTTTTTCTTCACCATTTACTAGGTTGTAAACCATTAAGATTAAAGTGCCGTTAAGGTTTTTAACCATAGCAATAGCATTACCACTAGGGGAAAGTTGAACATTGCTAACATTGGGTAAACTGCCATAAGCACTCAAAGGTAAAAGTGGGGTAGTGGTATTTTTGGCTGTTGCTATTACTGTGCTGGATATAAATGCCAGTAAAACAATTGTGAATGTTAATAACGCTTTTCTAATGTTTGGGTGTGTTTTGGTTTGGTAAATCATATTATTCATCATACTCCATTGATTTAGTGTTATTTTGCGAAATTTCCATTGCTATTTTTTGTTGGCAGCATAATAACAAAACGTTAACGAGTTTCTTATTGAATACGTATGTAGTCACTGTTCAATAGCTAAACAAAGCATTAGCATTGATACCAATTGCACTAACTAAGTGATCATTTTCAAATGGCCTAAACATCCAATAACTTCGTTGCTTTCAATTCCAATAGCCAGCTATTGCTCAATCAAGCGCCTTGTTCTTGAATATTTATTCTCATTGTATTATGTCCCCTTAATTAATCCAAATGGTATAAGTCAGAATATAAAAAAAGGATAGACTTTTGATGTTAACAACAAGCTTTAAACAACTATTAATATGTGTGGCCTTATCTACAGGACTAGTTGCTTGTGGCGGTGGCGGTGGTGATACACCTCCACCACCTCCTCCTCCTCCTCCAACAAACACTGCACCAACGGTTAGTTCTTTTACCGGAGAAGTTAGCGCCTTAGAGGTTACCTATTCTTGGGCTGTTGCCGATGCTGATAATGATGCTTTGTCTTGTGTATTAAACCCAGGAACAGGTGTGGCAAGCATTACTATTGCCAATTGTAACGCAACCACTTCTACCATGGTAACTTATGAATCAGCAGGTGATTATACTGCTAATTTGCAAGTAACCGACCCCAGCAGTGCCACGGCAAACCAAAATGTCAGTGTTAGCGTGGTGGTAGCAAATAATGTTCCAGTTATTGGTAGTTTCACTGTTGAAGCGACCCTATTAGAGGCTACTTTTTCTTGGACAGTTTCTGATAGCGATAGTGATGACTTATCGTGTCAATTATCACCCGGTGGTACAGTTGACAATATCGACATTGCTAACTGTATAACCACGACTTCTGCTACGGTTACTTATCCTGAGGCGGGTAGTTTTACGGCTAATTTACAGGTTAGTGATCCAAGTAATGCCTCAATGAATCAAGACTTAGCGGTAACTGTTGAAGCAGATGCGTCATTGCCTGATCCTGTAGTTACGGCGGGCGAAAATGAAGTGGTTATTTTTTATAACCGCTCTGATAACAATTATACTGATTGGGGTTTACATTTATGGGCTAACGAAGAATGTACCGCTTGTGACGGACCGGCCGTAGATTGGGGTGCACCACAACTTAAAGCAGGTGACGATCCTAATTATGGTGCTTATTGGGTGGTCACCCTACAAGCCGATTATGCAACCGATGATTGTTTGAATTACATCATGCATAAAGGGGGTGAAAAGGCACCTAACGATGCTGATCAACAAGCCGATTTATCAGGCGAGCGCATGATTTGGTTGCTGCACGGTATTAATGAAATATTCACCGTGCCAACGTTATTTCCATCAGGTGTGTTGATTAATGATACGGCGGCACATTGGGCTGCTGTAGATACGGTGTTTTGGGATGTTAGTGCTAGCGCGGTAGCAAAAATTAGAGTTTATAGCTCAGCGGTAGATGACATAGGTTTTAACGGCGACACTGGTATTAGTGGTGATAATTTTATTGAATTTGCTCCTGCTACCAATAGCGCGGATGCTTTAGGTATGCCACGTTACAATGCCCTTGATACGTTTGAAGCTTCAAACGCTGATAGCGTAAAAGCAAAACAAATGTTAACCGGCAAGTTATTAGCTATTGCTTATAACAGTGCTGATGAAGTTGTTGCGGCGACCTACGTGCAAACACCGCGCGTACTCGATGCGCTTTATACCTCCGGCTCAAATGATGCCGATGAAGCGGAACTTGGTTTACGTTATACCGCCAGCGATATTACCGCTAGTGTATGGGCGCCAACGGCACAGCAAGTATCATTGCAAATATTTAATAGTGCTAAAACCTTGCAAAGTACTGAAACTATGGTGCTTGATAGCGCTACGGGTATATGGTCGTTCACCACGCCTATTGCTAATGATAGACAATTTTATCGTTTCGACCTGACGGTTTATCATCATCAAAATCAACGGTTTGAAAGTATTTGGTCAACAGACCCTTACTCAGTTTCATTATCAACCAACGGTATGTACTCACAGTTTGTAAATTTAAGTGACGCCGATTTAAAACCCGCCAATTGGGATGATCATACTATTCCTGTTATTGCCAACTTAGAAGATGCAGTAATTTATGAAGGTCATGTGCGTAACTTTAGTGTTCGTGATGACAGTACTAGTGTGGAAAATCGCGGTAAATACCTAGCATTTACCGAAGAAAACTCTCTGCCAGTACAGCATCTAAAAGCGTTAGCAGCAGCAGGTTTAACCTACTTTCAATTATTACCGGCCAATGACATTGCCAGTATTGGTGAAGACGAAAGTACCCGAGTTAATTTAACCGATACCGTGGCTGATTTATGTGCAGCGAATAGTAATGCGCCTGTTTGTGGTGTTGAAGATAACGCTGCCACGTTAATGTCAGTGATGGCGAGTTATGAGCCAAGTTCTGAGCAAGCACAAGCGTTGGCAGAAACGCTGCGCAATTTAGACAGCTATAACTGGGGTTATGATCCTAAACACTTTAGTGCCCCTGAAGGCAGTTATTCTTCAGATGCTGACGGTGTTAGTCGTATTTTAGAAATGCGCGCCATGATTAAAGCCTTACATGATATGGGTTTAAGAACCTCGTTAGATGTAGTGTATAACCATACTAATTCTGCCGGTTTGTATGATAATTCAGTACTAGACAAAGTGGTGCCGGGTTATTACTACCGTCGCGATTTAACCAGCGGTAATGTTTTTAATGAAACCTGTTGTCAAGACACTGAAACTGAACATCAAATGATGGACAAACTGATGAGTGAGTCGTTAGTGATGTGGGCTCAAGAGTATAAGTTTGATGCTTTTCGTTTCGATATTATGGGTAGTCACTCAAAAACCTCTATTTTAAACGCCCGTACAGCGGTACAAGCGGTTGATGCCGATAATTATTTTTACGGTGAAGGTTGGTCGCGCTCTAACCAAGGGTATGAGCAAGCAGCGCAGAATCAAATGGCTGGTACAGAGGTAGGTACGTTCAACGACCGACCGCGTGATATTAATCGTCGCGCATCATTGTTTAATGATGCCGCGAGCTTGGGTGAGCAAGATATTATGCGCTTAGGTTTATCGGGCACCTTAGCTGATTACCAACTGCAAGATAATAGCGGTAATATCAACTCGGGTAGTAACTTCTCGCAATCTTCTTATGCAAAAGATCCTGCTGATATCATCAACTATGTGTCAAAACATGATGGTGCTAGCCTATGGGATCAACTGCAATATGGTTTGTCGGTTGATTTTACCGTAGACCAGCGAGTACGTGCGCAGAACATTACTGCAACCATGCCGTTACTGAGCCAAGGTATTCCTTTTTTACAAGTGGGTGGTGATTTAATACGCTCAAAATCAATGGATAAGAACAGCTATGATGCCGGTGATTGGTTCAATCTTATTGATTTTACTAAAAACACCAATAACTGGAATGTTGGTTTACCACTAGCGCAAGACAATGACGGTGAATGGAGTGCCATTGGTAATATTATTGCTAACAGCGAAACTAGCGTGCAACCAAGTCATATAACTTTTGCTGGCGAAGTTTTTAAAGAATTATTAAGCATTCGTATGACTAGTTCGTTATTTAGACTAACCACAGCACAAGATGTTTATGACCGTGTTGGTTTTCACAATACCGGTAGTAATCAAACTAAAGGTTTAATTGTAATGAGCCTTGATGATGGTACAGGTTTGGCAGATATTGATGCTAATAACGATGCTATTGTCGTGGTCATTAATGGTACTACGAGTGAGCAGTCACATACAGTTTCTACTGCGACAGGCTTTACTTTGCATAGCGTACAGCAAACATCAGTAGACACCACCGTACAAGGTGCAAGCTTTGCCGTTGGTGCAAGTGACGGAACATTCACCGTACCGGCATTAACCACCGCTGTTTTTGTTAAAGTACAAGGCGCAAGCCAAGGTGCTGGTTTATCTGCCGGTGTAACTCGTGACGCGCCAGATATTGCGCCCTTTGGTAACAATACTATTTATGTTCGTGGTTCAATGAATAACGATGGTAATGACGGTTTTACTGCTGCCGATACTTTTACCTACGATGGTAGTGGCGTGTATAGCTTAGCAACTACGTTAACCGCTGGCGTGCAAACTTTTACTATTACCTCAAATGATTCAGTGGCGGTCGATTTAGGTTTTAGCGATGTTAACATTGGCACAAGCTCTCTAACGGTTACCGATAATGGTGGTAGTATGGACTTCACCGCTGATGCGGATGGTAGTTTTACTTTCAGCCTTAATGCCTCAGGTGCAACACCAGAGTTAACCATTAGCAGTGTCTCTCCTACCGTTGATTGTTCATTATTAGCCGATTCAACTGATCCAATCCCGTTTACTATTGCCGGTGATGGTCAACTTTATGTGAAGGGTGACCATGCAGGTTGGAACGCGGAAGAAGCTTACCGTTTACGCTACAAAGGTGACAATATATATCAAGCCGTTGCTGATTTTGATGGTGCGATGCAGTTCAAACTGGCTTCAAGCGATGGCAGCTGGACTACCCAGTTATGGGCGCAAGCCGATGGCAGCACTGACATTAACGGGACAGATTTAGCCGTAGGGGTGAGTTATCCAGTGGCTTATAAAGGTGCGGGTACTGATAATAACCAAACCACACTTGCTGCGGGTAGTTACAGCTTCTTATTAACATTGAATGAAGCTAACCCAGCAGAAGGCGATAATGTCGGTAGTTTGATTATTCAGCAGTGTCAACCATAAGTAAGTTGTGCGTTATAAGCGACGAGTGATGAAAAGCTTTTAACCGATAAATAAAAAGCTTTGCGGGTAAAATCGTAAGGCTTTTTTTATGTTTTAATTACATGGAAATCAAATGAAAAATATAATAATAATTACGCTGAATTTACTACTCTGTTGGCAACTTTTCAGTCATGGTCAAGTTTATGCAAATAAGCAAACCGTAGCCAACAATCAAGCTGTACTCATTGACGGTGCTTACACCTTAACGGCTGAAAACGGTAATAATACCAATCTCACTAAATACGTGATCATTTCTACTTGTTAAAACCACCAACCACTATGAAATGGTTGAATCGCACCAGTGGCCTAGTAGGGCAATCGCATTAAAATATTTGTAATATTTTTAGTAGGTAATCGCTATCCCATCCTGCCATTTGCCGCTTAATTTTAATGCCTACTTTATGCGCTGTTTCTGATTTTAGTAGGTTTAAAGATAT
>JAESPR010000042.1 GCA_016765685.1 Colwellia sp.
AAATGGTGGCTACACCGGGATTTGAACCTGGGACCCCATCATTATGAGTGATGTGCTCTAACCAGCTGAGCTATGTAGCCTTTCCATCTTGCCTCTGTGCAAGTGGCGCGTATTATGCAAATCTGCTTGGCTTACGTCAACCGTTTTTTATCAAAAAACACCACTTTTTTCTTGTTTGGCTAATGCCTGTGCAATTTGCCCGTTAACTGCACAAAAAAATGCACCCAACAGCTATTGTTAACCATGGGATGCATTTTAAGGAACTTGTATTTTACTCGACAAGCTATCTATCTTTTGCTTCTTCTGCCAAATGTGCCGAATATTTAGTAAGGTTATCAATTTCAGCTTTAACTTTTTTCGAAGGTAATTTACCAATAATGAATTCACCTACTTCGAGTGATTTAGATTTGGCTGCAAAAATCAATAAATTATCACCATTACAAGATAAACCGGAATAAATTTTACGAATTTTCAGTTTGTTTTGTTTCAAGAATGATCTTAAGCGATTTTTATCATTGGCTTGTACGTATTCACAAATACGTAATGATAAGTTGTCTGCTTGTGCAGTTGGTGCCATTACAATACTGGTAGCTAATAAACTAGCAATGATACAAAATTTTTTCATAAAAAACCTTAATGTTGTTTTTTGTTTAAGAAGAGTTTCCTCTTCAATTAATGAGTGTAGACTATTATTAGGAAAATTTTGATATCGAGGGATTATTTAACATTAAACATTAAAGCGGAAATGGACAACATCACCATCTTTCACAAAATAGTCTTTACCTTCTAAACTCCATTTTCCTGCTTCTTTGGCGCCTTTTTCACCTTGATATTCTATGAAGTCATCAAAACCAACCACTTCAGCGCGAATAAAGCCTTTTTCAAAATCAGTATGAATAACACCCGCCGCTTGAGGCGCAGTTGCATTTTGCTTAACTGTCCATGCTCTAACTTCTTGAACGCCAGCCGTGAAATAAGTTTGTAAATGTAATAGAGCATAACCGGAGTTAATAACACGGTTCAATCCAGGCTCTGTTAAGCCCATTTCAGCCATAAACTCGTTTCGGTCTTCCTCATCCATTTCAGATAACTCGCCTTCAATTTCAGCACAAACAGCGACAACTGCCGCACCTTCTTGTTCAGCGATAGCTTTTACTACATCAAGATAGGGATTGTTTTCAAAACCGTCATCATTAACATTAGCAATATACATGGTTGGTTTAATGGTTAAGAAGTTTAAATAAGCAATTGCCGCTTTTTCCTCTTTACTTAAATCTAAAGAACGCACCATGTTACCTTCTTCAACATGTTTTAAAATTTTCTCCAAAACAGGTATTTCAAATTTCGCTTCTTTATCACCACCTTTAGCACGTTTTGCTTGACGGTGAATGGCTCGCTCGGCTGTGTCCATATCTGCTAGTGCTAACTCGGTATTAATAACATCAATATCATCGGCGGGGTCAATTTTGTTGGCGACATGAATAATATTGTCATTTTCAAAACAACGAACCACATGGCCAATTGCGTCAGTTTCACGAATGTTGGCGAGAAACTTATTACCTAAACCTTCCCCTTTGGAAGCACCCGCAACTAGGCCTGCAATATCAACAAATTCCATGGTTGTTGCTATCACTCGTTCTGGTTTGACAATGTTAGCAAGTTGATCAAGACGAGGATCCGGCACAGGTACTACGCCGGTATTGGGCTCAATGGTACAAAAAGGGAAATTAGCCGCTTCAATGCCTGCTTTAGTGAGTGCGTTAAATAAAGTTGATTTTCCAACGTTGGGTAAACCAACGATGCCACATTTAAATCCCATAATTTTTACCTGTCTTGGTTGGTGTGAAATTTGTCAAAATAATTATCAAAATGAATTCTGTACTACATGCCTTTATAGGCATGTAAACGTTGTTGGGCTTTTTTTAAACCATCAGCTTGCCAAAGGTCAAAACAACGACTTGCTTCATCAATGGCGTCTTCAATGAGCATTTGTTCATCTTTTGGGGCTTTGCCCAATACATGACCGGTAACTTTGTCGCGGTGACCTGGGTGACCGATACCTATGCGTAAACGATAAAAATCTCTATTATTTGCCATGGCAGCAATGATATCTTTTAAACCATTGTGTCCACCATGCCCGCCGCCTTGTTTAATTTTAATACTGCCTGGTGGTATATCTAACTCATCATGTGCAATAAGAATATTATCAACAGTAATGCGGAAAAAATTAGCTAAAGGAGCAACCGCTTGACCACTTCTGTTCATGAAAGTGGTAGGAATAAGCAAGTGAACTGGTTCACCAGAAATCAATCCTTTACCATATAGTCCAGCGTATTTTTTTTCAGGGCGAAGCGAGATGTTATTGCGTTGTGCTAGTTCTTCAACAAACCAAACACCAGCATTGTGACGTGTTTTTGTATATTCGGGGCCCGGATTGCCAAGCCCCGCAATTAGCTTAATACTCATAGCCTATTACCTTATTGCTGTATACAGCTTAACGTTAAATAAGCTATCGGATAAGGCTATTATTCAGCAGTCGCTTCTTCTTCAGTCGCTTCTTCGCTATCATCGTCATCAACATTGCCTTTAGGAGCATTTGCTGTAACAACGGCTTGGTCATGGCTTTCACCTTTAGCTAATTCATCTGATGTTACGCCTTTAGGCAATTTAACGTCTGATAAATGTAAGGTTTGACCAACTTCTAAGTCGCTTAAGTCAACTTCGATAAACTCAGGTAAGTCTTTTGGTAAACAAGTAACAGTAATTTCAGTTACGTGGTGAGCAATGGTAGCACCAAGTTTAGCAACGTTATCTTCGTTGATGAAGTGAACAGGAACATTAACATGTAAAGCATGTTTCGCATCAATGCGGATAAAATCTAAATGCATTATGATGTTTTTGAACGGGTGACGTTGCATGTCTTTGATTAAACACTCAACTGGCTTGTCAGCAACGTTTAATGTTAAAACGTGAGAGTAGAAGGCTTCTTCTTGTTGAGCACGGAAAACATCTTTGTGCTCTAGAGTTAAAGATACTGGCTCTTGGCCTTCACCGTAAAGGATGGCAGGAACTTTATTCGCGTGACGTAGGCGGCGGCTCGCACCTTTCCCTAAATCTGTGCGTACTTCAGCATCCAAAGTAAATAAATCAGTCATGATAAATTCTCATATTATATAAAAAAAGTAAATCTTGTTTTTTGCGACCAAAAACAAGGGTAGTTGCTCTCCAATATCATGATGCGCTTGTAAGTTAATAACGACATTAGATAAAAAAGGCGCGGCATAATAACACTGGCACTAAACTAAAGCTATCAATTGTTTGCTTAGTTTTTACTTTTAATAGCACATATAAAAAAGCAAATCTAAAAATGTTTGCTTTTTTATATGTGCTGGTTTGTTATTGATTATTGATCGAACATTGCTGAAATTGATTCTTCGTTACAAACACGACGAATAGCTTCACTTAACATGCCGCTTAATGTTAATTGACGCACCATTTTAAGGTTTTTAATCTCATCTGATAATGGAATAGAATCAGTTACGACTACTTCATCAATCACTGAGTTTCTGAGGTTGTTAGCCGCATCACCTGATAAGACGGGGTGAGTAGCATAGGCAATAACCCGTTTAGCACCATGCTCCTTTAACGCTTCAGCAGCTTTAACCAGAGTTCCACCGGTATCAATCATATCATCAACAATAATACAGTCGCGTCCTTTTACATCACCAATAATATGCATTACTTGAGCAACATTGGCTTTCGGGCGACGTTTATCGATAATAGCAAGGTCAGCATCATCTAATAATTTAGCTACTGCCCGCGCACGAACCACACCACCAATATCAGGAGAAACAATGACCGGATTATTTAAGTCACGATTTCTCATATCTTCTAATAAAATAGGGGTGCCAAAAGCATTATCAACAGGAACGTCGAAGAAGCCTTGAATTTGCTCTGCGTGTAAATCAACCGTTAATACCCGGTCAACCCCAACGCTTGATAAGAAATCCGCAACTACCTTGGCTGTAATAGGCACCCGAGCACTGCGTACACGTCTGTCTTGACGAGCGTAACCAAAATAGGGAATAACCGCAGTAATTCTGCCAGCAGATGCACGACGAAAAGCGTCGATCATCACAATGAGTTCCATCAGGTTATTATTAGTTGGAGCACAAGTTGATTGAATAATAAAGACATCGCTGCCGCGAACATTCTCATTTATTTCAAAGCTTATTTCACCATCACTAAAACTGCCAATACTGGCTTTACCTAAAGTAAGGTATAAGCGATTTGCAATTTGCTTGGCCAGTTCAGGGGTGGCATTACCCGCAAAAATCTTCATGTCAGGCACAGTCAGTTCCTCAGAAACTTTTGACATTAATAATAGTAGCTGAAATTAACCCTAGTTGAGAGTAGTAATTTCAGCAAATTAGTTTGAACTTTTTAATTGCTCTATCACTGAGCGTAAAGGCGATTTATTTAACCCTTGTGCGACAAACGAACTTATTCCAATTGGAAGTTTTGCTTGCAGGTCACACGCCTCTTGTTGACTGGAAAAACGTGAAAAAATACATGCGCCTGTTCCTGTCATTCTAGACGGCGCATATTCTACCAACCAAGCTAGTAACTTAGCAACCTCATCGTAATGTTTTATTACCATAGTTTGACAATCGTTATGATACTTCCCTTCATTAAATGAGTCTTCATTGAATAAATCGTGGTCACAATAATTATTACTAAATTCATCACTGGCTAACT
Source organism: Colwellia sp. (assembly GCA_016765685.1). Taxonomy (GTDB): domain Bacteria; phylum Pseudomonadota; class Gammaproteobacteria; order Enterobacterales; family Alteromonadaceae; genus Colwellia. Next base: position 4,759 of record JAESPR010000042.1, read on the forward strand.
TCGCTGTTTTTCGTGGTAAATCAGCTGAAGCGAAAACACTAGCGGTTGAAATGTTAACCTTGGGTTTGCTGACTAAATACCAGCACTCGGCAGGTTCAACCGGTGTTAGTTGTTCGCCTATTCCTTGGGCAAAGGCGGCAAAACCATGCACGAAAATGGGTATGTCAGCGCCTAAAGTTAAGCCCATTTTAGCTAGTTCTATATGTGAAAAATTACTTTGCCAAAGCGTATTTAAGGCAACCAATATGGTTGCCGCATTTGAAGATCCACCGCCTAACCCGCCGCCCATAGGAAGAATTTTTTCTATGCTAATTTTTGCACCATAAATGGGAGTGTCTTGATTTTTTTGTAGATGTTCTTGCAGTAAATGGGCGGCTTTAACAATTAAGTTATCTTCATTGCTGATACCTTTAATTGGTGTCAGTAGCACTATGTCAGTATTTTCAGTAATAGAAATTTCGATAGTGTCACTGTAGTCAAGAAATTGAAATAGCGTTTCTAACTCGTGATAACCATCACTTCGCTGACCAACCACATGTAAGAATAAGTTGAGTTTTGCCGGAGATGGAAATTTAAAAGTTTTGTTTATATTGTTATTCATCATAATCTAATAAAAATTGTAAAAAAGAATTTAATCGCTAAAAGACCAACTGTTAACCGCAATTTTAATTAATAAGCCATCCTTTTTAATGGTAAATTTGGTTGCCATGTCAATACCATGAAAACTTCGGTAATTACTGGAGTTTATTTGCCATAAAGAATGATGAAAGTAACTTGATATGCTGATTGGTAACTGTGTTTTTTCATCAATTTTAATTTCATCATTGCTATTGTAAGGTAAACCTTTCAACCAATAATTTAACGCTTTGGTTGGTAAGGTGAGTCCAGTAAGAGAGTATATTAATAGGGGTAAATTAGTACCGCGGTATTCTTTGCCATTTACTTTAATTAAGTGCTTATTTTTATTTGACTCTAAATTCAACACGTTAATACCTAAAAAGCTGGTTAGGTTTAATGTTTGAGTTTGCTCTGTTTCATTAATCTCCCAGTTTATTGAAGCGCTTTGACGTTTGTCTTTACCTTTATTTTCTTTTACCTTTTGAATAAAGGCTATTTTACCTTTGATTCGCCATACTTTATTTTTTAATAATTGTGCGCTTCTTTGTTCTGCTGTTAATGTTTGCATGTTTGCTTTTATTTGAGGAGATTGGCTAGCACAACCTGATAACAGCACGCTAAATATTAAAAATAGAGCTAATAATGGAAAAGATTTGGACATTGATTACTTAAATAGTGCATATGTAAATAGCTATTGGAACACAGCAACTTAGGCAATTCAACTGACGACCTTCACTGAGGTAAATTGTTGATGCTATTTTTTCAGGATAACGATTCTTTAGTGATTTTTATCACAGATCATATTTTAAAAGCTGAGCTTACGTTATAATTATCATGTTACCTCAAAATGCTGAAACTCGCCTCTTGAAGTATCATGGGTATATATAGCCCAAGTGAATTAAAAGTTCCGATTCCAACGTTAATCAGCACCCTGAATTCACTTAGGTATATTTCGTTAAATAAGTAAAATATCAATAGGTTTATTACATTGTCCATAGTTGCTGTTGGAATTAATCACAAAACTGCCCCTGTAGCGGTAAGAGAGAAAATCTCTTTTAACCCAGATAAACTTTCTGCAGCTTTGCAAGAAATGTTAACTGCGGTGCAATGTCGTGAAGTTGCTATTTTATCTACTTGTAATAGAACCGAGCTCTATCTTGTTCAAGAGGGTGACATCAAGTTAACTCAGCAGCGTTTAGTGCAATGGTTAGAGAAATACCATAATGTGCCCGCTTCAATTATTTTACCAAGTCTTTATTACCATCAAGACCAACAAGCGGTTAATCATATGATGCGCGTTGCCTGTGGCCTTGACTCGTTAGTATTAGGTGAACCGCAAATTTTAGGGCAAATGAAACAGGCTTATAGTCAAGCCAAAGCCGCTGGTTCTATGTCGTTAGTGATGGATAGGTTGTTTCAACGAACTTTCGGTGTTGCCAAACAAGTACGTACGGAAACAGACATTGGCGCTAGTGCTGTTTCTGTTGCTTTTGCATCAGTTAATTTAGCCAAACATATTTTCGCGAGCCTTGATAAAACCCGAGTATTACTTGTTGGCGCAGGAGAAACCATTGAACTGGTTGCTAAACATTTATATGAAAACAAGGTAGGTAAAATTACTGTTGCTAATCGCACGGTAGAACGTGCGAATAAAATGGCCAAACAAGTTGGCGCAGATGTTATCACTTTAGCGCAAATTCCCGATGTTATGAGTCAAGCAGATATTGTGATTAGTTCAACCGGCTCTACGTTACCACTGATTGGTAAAGGCATGGTTGAACAAGCATTATCTAAACGGCGGCATAAGCCTATTTTTATGGTTGATTTAGCTGTTCCTCGTGATATTGAAGAGCAAGTTGGTGATTTAGATGATGTGTTTTTATACACAGTTGATGACTTGCAAAGTATTATTGCGCAAAATTTAGAAAGTCGTCGTAAAGCTGCCGTTGAAGCCGAAATTATTGTTAAAAGTCAGTCAGATAACTTTATGGCGTGGCTACGTGGTTTAAATACCAAAGATACTTTAGTCAGTTATCGCAAGCAGTGTTTACTTGAGCGTGATTTATTACTTGAAAAAGCGTTGGCACAATTAAGTTCAGGTAAAAGTGCGCAAGCCGTTGTGGGAGAACTGGCAACTAAATTAACCAATAAATTTATGCATGCGCCCACTAGCGCTCTACAATCGGCTGCCCAAGGTGGTGAATTAGATAAATTAATTTACCTTCGCGATATTTTTAATATAGATAGCTCAGATTAATTAACACAAACACCTACCGACAATAAACTAGCGGCTGTGTAAAAATAATGACTGTGTTAGAATATCCCCAATATGATTTTTTCCTTTTCGTAATAGAAGATTATTTCCATGAAATCGTCCGTTTATCAAAAACTTGAAGCATTAGTTGAACGCTTTGAGGAAGTTCAAGCGTTATTATCCGATCCTGAAACCATTAAAAACCAAGATAAGTTCCGGACTTTATCTCAAGAATTTAAACGCTTAGATGAAGTAACCTCAGTATTTAAAAACTATCAAAGCGCTGAAGGTGATTTTAGTACCGCAGAATCAATGCTTAAAGACGACGATCCAGAAATGCGCGAAATGGCGCAAGAAGAATTTAAAGACACTAAAAAAGCGGTCGCTAACTTAGCAGAGGAATTGCAAGTTTTATTATTGCCTCGTGATCCTAATGACGACAATAATTGCTTTGTTGAAATTCGTGCTGGCGCGGGTGGTGATGAAGCGGCTATTTTTGCCGGTGATTTATTTAGAATGTATAGCCGTTACGCTGAAAAACAAGGTTGGAAAATTGAAATCATGAATTCCAATGAAAGCGATCAGGGCGGTTATAAAGAGTTGATCATGAAAGTCAATGGCGAAGGTGTTTATGGTCATATGAAGTTTGAGTCGGGTGGTCATCGTGTTCAACGTGTGCCTGAAACAGAATCTCAAGGTCGAGTACATACTTCGGCTTGTACGGTTGTTGTTATGCCAGAAATTCCAGAAGCCGATGCTATTGAAATAAATAAAGCTGATTTGAAGATAGATACTTTTCGCGCTTCCGGCGCGGGTGGTCAACATGTTAATAAAACTGATTCGGCCATTCGGATCACGCATATTCCAAGCGGAGTAGTAGTTGAGTGTCAAGATCAACGTTCACAACATAAGAACCGCGCGCAAGCAATGTCAGTATTACAAGCACGTTTGCAGCAAGCTGAAGATGAAAAACGCCGTAGTGAGGAAGAATCTTCTCGTCGTAATTTGGTCGCTAGTGGTGATCGCTCTGAGCGTATTCGTACTTATAATTTTCCGCAAGGGCGCATGAGTGACCATCGTATTAATTTAACCCTTTATCGCTTAAATGAAATTATGGAAGGTAGCTTGCACTTGATCATGGAACCGATCATGCAGGAAAACCAAGCTGATTTATTAGCTGAGCTAGCCGAGCAGCATTAATTAGTGAAACCGCGCTTTTTATCTCAACAGCTTCGACTACGGTTAATTGGTGATAACTCTATCGCCAATTTAATTAAGCAAGGTCAACAGTTATTAAGGTTAGGCTCAGATAGTGCCAAGCTTGATAGTGAGGTTTTATTGTGCATTGTACTTGATAAAGATCGCAGTTATCTGCTTACTTGGCCTGAAAAAAATCTTAATGAGGAACAATTACTTCACTTTGTGCAGCTGCTAACGCGTCGAATTCAAGGTGAGCCTATCGCTTACATTACCGGCATCAAAGAATTTTGGTCATTGCCTTTATTGGTATCAAACTCGACCATAATTCCTCGCCCTGATACTGAAATCTTGGTTGAATTAGTGCTTGAGCACTATAGTGAAAGAAATGATATCAGTTGTTTAGATTTAGGAACAGGCACAGGTGCTATAGCTTTAGCCTTAGCGAGTGAAAAACCAATGTGGCAAATTGACGCCATTGATTTTAATGTAAACGCGGTACAACTTGCCCAATGTAATGCTGTAAACTTGAAACTAACACGAGTAAATGTTTTTCAAAGCGATTGGTTTACTCAAATTGCAACCGGTAAAAAATTTGAAGTAATTGTTGCTAATCCTCCTTATATTGACAGTGAAGATCAAAACTTAACACAAGGTGATGTCCGCTTTGAACCAACGTCGGCATTGGTTGCTAGTGATAATGGCTTAGCGGATATTAAGCATATTGCTAAGGTAGCGCGTGAATTTCTAAATAGGCAAGGCCAGTTGTTTTTAGAGCATGGTTTTGAACAAGGGCAAAGGGTGTGTCAGTTATTAACGAGTTTAGGTTATATTGACGCTAAAACCGAGCAAGACTTAAATGGTTTTGATCGCATTACTTGGGCTGTTTATCCTGGAGAAATCAAAATTCAAAGCAAAATTAACGGGAATAGTATTAACGAAAAGAACATTAACGAAAAGAACACTAACGAAAAGAATACTAATAGAACTACTTTCACCCACTCGCACATAAATAATAATAGGAGTTAACCATGTTTAAACACTTACATATAACCTTAGCGGTATTAAGTATTAGCTTATTTACATTACGTTTTATTTGGACGTTAGCACAGTCAACAAAATTAGAAGCCAAGTGGGTCAAAATAACTCCTCATGTTATTGATACCTTACTGTTAATTATTGGTATCGCTTTGATGGCTAAACTTTATATTAATCCACTAGAGCAATTATGGTTAGCTGAAAAATTAATTGCTCTATTTGCATATATTTTTACCGGTTATTACACTTTAAAACTTGCTCGCAATAGAATGATGCAAGTTTTTGGCTACTTAGGGGCTATGTGTTGGGTTATGTTGATTGTTCGATTAGCGATGACCCGCGAATCGTTATTGTTTTTATAAATTAATTTTTTATGATTTATATCACTGTTTAAAGAGTAAAAAATTAAATTTTTATGAATACATTGTTATTAAGTGAACTGCAGTCTCAAGAAAAAGATCTATTACAAACCATCGTTTTGCTTGAAGAGCATGTTCTTCAAGCGAATCAAGTGCCGCAAATAATTGAGGATGTTGAGTATTCATTCGATAGCTTAGAAGCAATTATTGAGCAGTGTCAGGCGGTAATAGCAGAAATAGACTCGCCATTAGAGCGAGTGGAAATTTTGCTTGATGAGCTTTTTTATCAACATCTTTTTGTTGATGTGCATAAAAGCATTTGGCCAGTAGATTCTTTTAAAGTAGCGATTAGTCTTAATCAACGTTTGATGTCACCGATAGTTAAAGCGGTATTGGTCTGTGAAATTATCAATGCTTGCGGTTTTAATACGGATTTGGTTTTTGTTCCCAATAAGATTATGGTGCGAGTGTGTTGTGATGAGCAATATGCCATTATTTTTGATGCGGTAACGGGCGAGTCATTAAATTGGCATGAGCTAGATTTACGCTTTGACGATTTGGACGGTGATCCTAGCCAACATGAGTTAACTAGTATCAGTCGACCAGTGATTATAGTTGAATACCTGAGTGCATTAAAAAGTGCGTTAATTCGAGAGCAACTATTCGATAAAGCCTTACTGTGTGTTGATTTATTACTCTCATTAAATCCTGACGATCCACGGCAACGTCGGGATCGCGGCTTTTTGCTTCATCAGTTAGATTGTTTTAAAGTGGCGGTAGATGATTATCGTTATTTTGTTGAGCAGTGCCCTAAAGACCCAGCTGCACAGTTGTTAAAAATTCAGCTTGATAATATTAGATTAAGTGAGCCTACTTTTCACTAATATGCTCATTCCATTAAAAAAATAAAAATAGGAAAATAAATGTCAACACCATTAACTGCTCCACTCATTGCACCATTAGTGACCAATGACGCAACCGTATTAGGATTATTAGCAATAATTTTAGGCTTTGTTTTTTATACCTCAAATAGTCAACACCCAGTTTGGAAAAAATTCTATCGATACGTGCCGGCATTGTTGATGTGTTATTTATTGCCCTCATTACTTAATACTTTTGGCATCGTCAGCGCAGAAGTGAGCAAAGTTGATGATGTGGCAAAATATTTCCTTTTACCCGCATGTTTAGTTTTACTAACCTTAAGTATTGATCTGAAAGCTATTACGGCACTAGGTAGTAAGGCTTTAATCATGTTTCTTACCGGTACAGTAGGTGTGGTTATTGGTGGACCTATTGCATTGTTAGCTATATCAGCCATTTGGCCAGAACTGCTTGGTGTAACGGGTCCTGATGCAGTATGGCGCGGTATGGCAGCATTAGCCGGAAGCTGGATTGGCGGTGGCGCTAATATGCTTGCAATGAAAGAAATTTATGGCGCTGGCGGTAAAATATTTACCATCATGGTAACCGTTGATATTGTGGTTGCTAATTTATGGATGGTTTGCTTACTTTATTTTGCGGCAAATCATAAACGTATTGATGCGAAAAGTGGCGCTGATACCTCAGGT
>JAESPR010000100.1 GCA_016765685.1 Colwellia sp.
CCGGCAAAGCGTTCTAACATTTTAATATTGGTTACCGGTAAAATGCCGGGAATAATTTCCACATCGATACCGACCGTTACGCAGCGATCACGAAATCTCAAGTAGGATTCAATATCAAAGAAAAACTGACTAATGGCGCGATTAGCACCGGCATCAATTTTACGTTTCAAGTTAAGTAAATCAAACTGTGGATTTGGCGCTTCTGGGTGTCCTTCGGGATAGGCTGCTACTGAAATATCAAAGTCGGCAACACCACGCAATAACTCAACTAAGTCTGAGGCATACATACTGGGTTTTTCATCACTGTTCGGTAAATCTCCACGCAAGGCAACAATATGGCGTACACCACTGGCCCAATAATCTTTGGCGATTTGAATTAACTCTTCTCGTCCGGCATCAATACAGGTTAAGTGTGGCGCAGCAAGTAGCGCGGTATCTTTTTGTATACGTTTAATAATATCGTGAGTTCTATCACGCGTACCTGAACCGGCACCATAAGTTACCGAAACAAAGCTTGGCTTTAACGGCGCTAAACGCTCTATTGAATTCCACAAAGTCGTTTCCATTTCCGGCGTATTTGGCGGAAAAAATTCAAATGATACTTGAATATCCTTACTGATTTCACTCAAGCTGCGGTTAAGTGATTCCACTTGTCTGGCATGGCTATAGCTCATTCGTTTATCCCCTTTATTTTTACTTGGTTTTGCTTGTGAGCTAATTGCTGACAAAGGTTAACTAGATCTGAATGCAGGCCACCGGCAGTAACGTCTCGTCCTGCGCCGGGGCCACGTATAATTAATGGATTTTCTTGATACCAGTGACTGCTTATTTGAAAAATATTGTCACAAGGTATCAAATTGGCAAAAGCATCACTTTGCGCTAACACTTCTAAACTCACTTTGGCTTTAATTTTCGCGGCTTCATCGACACTAAAACGCGCCACATAACGAATGCAGCAATTTTGTTTGTTAGCGTCGGTTAATGCCTTGGCAAAAAAGTTGTCTAATTCATCCGCACGCGCTAAAAATTCTTGAGTACTGATATTTTGCAATGCTGGTGGTACTAGATTTTTACAATCAATATCTTCCAGTGCTAGCTCAAAACCTGCCATACGCGCTAAAATAAGTAACTTACGTTGCACATCACGACCTGATAAATCTTCCCGTGGATCTGGCTCAGTGATGCCCTGTTTAAGCGCATCTAGTAGTAAGGCAGAAAAAGCGACTGAGCCGTCATAAGTTTCAAATAGCCATGATAAAGTGCCCGAGAAAATCCCAGCAATTGCGGTAATCTTGTCACCGCTATTATTCAAGTCATTAATAGCATAATTGATAGGTAAACCCGCACCAACCGTGGTATTACCTAACCACAAGCACTCATTTTTGTCGGCAATATTAACCAGTTCATTGTAGTGTTCTATAGCAGATGACGCCGCCCATTTATTGGCGCCAACAACATGAATACCTTGGGCAAAAAAGTCTGCATAAAGTAGGCTAAAGCTTTCACTGGGTGTGATATCTACGACAATCAATTCATCATAAGGGTGATTACTCAACCAAGTTAATAACTGTTGGTAATCGTAAGTTTGTGCTTCTGCCTTAAACAACGACAGTGCTTGATTAACATCAATACCATCATTATTTATCAACGCTTTTTTAGAAGACAATAAGCCTACCAAATGGATATTTTCCAAAGCATAAATACGATTTAACTGCTCTGGTAATAACGTCAAGAAACGCTCACCAATATTACCTAAACCGGCAACCACTAAGCCAATATGTCGGGCATCTTTAACCATATCATGATGGACATTATTTAATAATTCAGTACTGCAAGCTTGTGCTAAAATAGCAATAACACTATGTTTGTTTTCACTGGCAACAAAACACAATGGTTGAGCACCTTTCAATGAACGTTTAAAACGCGCTTTGACATCGCCACGTTGGGCAACTTTGTGCCCTACGGTTGCAATGATGGCAACAGGTTTAAAAGTTACTTCAACATCATGGTTAGCTAACCATTGATTTAATGATTCTTGCTGGCTTTGATTGATAACAATAAAACCTTGCTGGTCATCAGCACAAATAGGGGCAAACTCAGCTAGTGTTGGCTTTATGCCAGAGCCGATAAAACTTACCGATTGTGCTAATAAAAGATCGTTTAAATAAGTCACTGATAATTCTTGCTTGGCAATTTGACCAAATTTTCCTATTTCAGTACCTGACACTTGCGCGTCAAAACTGCTCGCCACATGTAATTGGCAGTGATATGACAAACGTTCATTCGCCAAAGCCTTACTTTTTAATGGATTGTTTTCTAAAGGGTTTAGGGTTTTGGCATGTAAGATAGGATTACCTAAACGCCCTAGCTCTTTAGCAACACCATTAGGTAAACGATGTAATTTTCTGGCATTAGGTACAACCCGAGGATCAGCACTATAAATACCGTCAACGTCTGTCCACAAAGTAACATTAACAGCTCTCACTAATGAGGCCATAATGGTTGCCGAATAATCACTACCATTGCGACCTAATGTACAGGTTTTACCAAAACTGTCTTTGCTGATATAACCGGTAATTACCGCTAACTTACCAGACTGTAAACATTGCTTAAGTTGGACACTACTTAAGGCATGATCTACGGTGCAGGTTTGCTCATTATCAATCACTAAAAAATCACGGGCATCAATATGATAACTTGGACAAATTCTTTCATTAAGCAAAGCCGATAATAGTCGCGCTGACCACAGCTCACCAAACGCTAAAATATCATTGCGATGTTTAAGTGAATCACTTGTTAACCATAACCTTAACTGCGCTACGTCGGTTGAGAGTAACGATGATAATTGCTGACTATTATGTTCATTTAATAATTCATTAATTAAGGTGAGTTGCTGCTGCTCTAATTCAAGTAAAGCTTCAGTGAAAGCAGTTTTGTCGTCTTTTTCAACTAAAGTCAATAGCGCAAATAAACCATCAGTGGTTTTACCGTTGGCAGATACGACAATAATATCGTTTAACTGACAATTTTGACGAACAATATCAAGCACACGCTCGATACATTGCGCATTGGCTAACGAGCTGCCGCCAAATTTATGAACGTTGATAGCGTGTTTGGCGAGCTTGTTATGAGGGATATTTTTCGACTCATTTTCTTGAGCGGCATCTCTATCCAATACTGTATTTAATTCTGTCATTTTTTACTCTATGGCATAGTTATTATTTAACTAAAATATTGTAACTTGTAACTTGTAACTTGTAACTTGTAACTTGTAACTATCTGATTTGACTCTGTGCTAAACCATGGGCTAAATCTGCCAAAATGTCGGTAATATCTTCAATGCCTACGGAAATTCTCACTAATGAGTCAGTGATACCCGCCTCAAGTCGTGCGGCTTCTTCCATACCCGCATGAGTCATTGTAGGCGGGTGGCTGATCAAACTTTCCACGCCACCTAAAGATTGCGCCAAGGTGAATAATGCTAAATTAGCAAAGAGCTTTTTCACTGCTTCAACACCGCCCTTAACTTCAAAACTTAACATGGCACCAAAA
>JAESPR010000101.1 GCA_016765685.1 Colwellia sp.
GCACATAACGCCTTGCTAAGCGGAAAATAATGGTTGGCTATAATCGCGAAGCGATGGCCAACTGTTATTTTTCCGTTTAAGTAACTTGTTATATGTTTAGTTACACTTCAGCTGCAAAATAAGCCATTATCTCAGCTGTAGTCATTTCTTTTGTTTCATTTGAAAAGCAGTAATAACTAGGTCGCATGTCACTAAAATACTGCAACACGTAGCCACTAAACTTTATTGATAAACAATAACATAAAATGCTTACCGATTAAAAATAGCTAATTGATTTGCCACAATAAAGGAAGGATAAAAACACCAATCCTTTGATGTGAAATACCAAGCAATGCCACAAATCAACCTTGAATAAGTGTTGCCTGATAACGTATTGCTAAGCGGAAAATAATGGTTGGTTATAATCGCGAAGCGATGGCCAACTGTTATTTTTCCGTTTAAGCAACGTGTTATATTTTTTATGCCACTGCAAAGTTTACTAAGTGGACATTGGTTAAGTTTATTTGCTGTTTCGCATGCCAAAGATCATAGTTATCTTGCATTGATAGCCAACTCTCAGGAGTTCTACCGGTTGCTTTAGATAAGCGCAATGCCATTTCAGGGGAGATGGCACTTTGACCTTTTAGAACTCGATTTAAAGTAGACGATGCAACATCTAACTGTTTAGCTAAATAACGACAGCTAAAACCAGCTGGCTCTAGATAAACTCTCCAGGGTGTGGCGGATTATGCATACTCATTAGTGATAGTCCTCATAGTTGAGAATATATGCATTACCATCGATAAACTCAAAAGTAATGCGCCAGTTACCATTTACAGTAATAGACCAAATCCCATCTCGATTGCCTTTTAAAGGATGTAATTTAAAACCGGGCAAATTGATATCATCAATTTCTTGGGTGGTATCAATAGCGGCAAGTTGCATTCGCAACTTACGTTGATGCTTTGCCTGAATATCTGAAATACTACCTGTCTGGAAGTATTTCTTAAGGCCTTTGTGTTTGAAAGATTTAATCATGCAACAAGTGTAGCGTGATGCGCATCAGTTATCGATAAAAACATAACGCCTTATTAAGAGGCTTTTGATAGTTGGCTAAAATAAGCGACGAAGGAGCAAAAACCAACTGTTATTTGTCCTGCTTGAATGGTGTTAGGCATAGAAAAGCCCCGAATAAATAGAGGTTTTTGATAGAACTTAAAGTTGTTAAATTAAGCTTTTTTCTTTCTCATAAAACCGAAACCAGCCAAACCTAAACCTAGTAATACTAATGAAGTAGGCTCCGGTACCTGAGAAACAGGACCTATGTTTAATATTAATGTATCACTAAGCAATATATTCTCATTACTTGCCCCTAAATAACTAGATGAGTACGTACCTGTCTGAAAATTATTAATGGAAGCGTTCGTGAGCACACTCCCTGTCCATGTGAGTTGATCGCCTGCTTCCATTTGAAACTGATGAAAGAATCGAATCGCAAACCCGAAACTTGTGCTACCGTACGCGTCGTATAATGTGCTGGATGTATCTGTTCCTGCTGAGAAAGTGACGGCTCCTGAAATGATAGATGCAGAAAGCCAAGAACTAATAAGTGGGTTTCCACTAAATAAACTATTGTTCAACCAAAAGCTGTTGTAATTATTGTCGTTTCCGGAAACGTACGTGGTACTGCCACTAAAAAACCAGAGCGTAGTATCAGACCCCGCGTCTGATATATTTAAAATAAGGCCAGCGTTAGCATTACAAGTAAAAATAAAAAAAACACCTGCTAATATTGAATTTAAAAATTTATGTTTCATCTAAGGTTTCCTATTAATACTTTAATTGGTGGTAAGTTGGATAAGATTAAGCAAAAAGTGTACCGAAAATAAATGCCATTTAAAATCAAGTGGTTAAATGTTTTCTTTGGTTTTTTCTTTTTTGAATGTAAAAAAAGTTGACACGTTTATGTTGACGAATGCCTAACGCCGCTTATTGCCTTGTTATATTTTTTATACCATAATCTAATATATATTGGTACTTATGGGGTTTTACATTATGGCTAAAAATACAAGCGTAACATTGGGCGATCATTTTGATCAATTTATAAACCAACAACTTAAAACGGGTCGTTATGGCTCAGCAAGTGAAATTGTTAGAGCTAGATTAAGAGCTTTAGAAGATCAAGAAGCTAAGCTATTAAATTTACGCAATATGCTCATCCAAGGTGAACAAAGCGGTATTGCTGATTACAGTTATGACAGTTTATTGACCGAGCTAGATAAAGATAACCATTAATGAATAAGTTTTTATTATCTTCAAAAGTAAAGTCAGATTTAATTAAAATAGCTAAATACACGCAATTGACAAGTTGAAACTGAACTACATACCGTCTAAAGACGGTAGGTTCTTTAAGGACTGAAAGTCCTCCGCATTAATCAACCTTTTACTCCACATCAAAATTATCTTCATTTTTCTTTTCAAAGTGATGTGATAAATATTCGCTGATCATTTTTTCTGTTAATTCTCCTGCTGTTACACAGAAATACCCTCTTGCCCAAAAATGCTGTCCCAAATATCGCTTTTTTAGCTCCGGAAACTCTTGAAACAACTTGATTGAACTTCGACCTTTGATCCGTTTCATTATATTGGAAACTGACCAATTAGGTGGCGCTGAAACAAGTAAGTGAACATGATCTTTACTCACCACTCCTTTCAATATTTCTATTTCAAGGTGTTCACATGTTTACCTAACTAATTCACGTACTCTTAGCCCAACATCACCTCTGAGAACTTGATAGCGATATTTTGTCGCCCACACAAAGTGGTATTCAATATTATATTTAGTATGTGAACCATGACGATATTTCATTCCTACATTCTAAAGGCAACCGCTAGCTAAAGCTACTCATCTAAAGATGAGGGTTTTAACCTTACGCACGGACTAATAAAATTAACAAGAACAAGTTGCGGCAACTAACGCCTCATTAAGAGGCTAAAAATAGTTGGTTAAAATAAGCGACGAAGGAGCAAAAACCAACTGTTTTTTGTCCTTTTGAATGACTTGTTAGGTTTTGAATTCTAAATAAAACTATTAGTAAGTAACCCTGCACCTAGCCCTAAACCAAATATAGAGAGACTGCGCAATATATATACTTTTTTAGAAATATCATAAATATTTTTACCTTTAGTCAGTGACTCAACTATAAAGTCTTGCGCAATTAAAGAGTTTATAATTGAAAAACAAAAACAACCTAAAGGAATATAAACACTTGAATCAAAAGTAATAATTTTCAATTGAATAAGTATAACAACAGCACCTATTATCGCTGAAGAAAGCCATGCATATTGTTTTAGCAGCTCAAAGTGTAACTCTGTTGTAAGAGTTTCATTTTTAATTTTATTCTTCTCCTTCTCCTCTACACTTTTAGAGTTCCCTTTAATATTGTCAACTTGAATTGATTTTTCCATAACCCGAATAGAGCTCCTTACCTTGATAAAAACCTAACGCCCTATTAACAGGCAAAAAATTGTTTGCTAAAATGTTGAGGAACGAAAACAGCAAACTGTTTTTTGTCCTAGTTGAATAGCTTGTTATAAAGCACATTTAAACCCTCTATACTCAGTTAAATA
>JAESPR010000102.1 GCA_016765685.1 Colwellia sp.
CACCATTTTCACAAACCTTTATTGGCTTCGGTGGTAGTGTAGATATCTCTGCTTTTACGGTATTATTTGATATGAATTTGGTTGAGTATGACGATGCCAACGGCACAGAATTTCCCACGTACATGTTCTCTGTCGTTTATAATCACGATGACTTTCATCCTTATATCACTTATTCAAAAGCGGATCATAAGCGAACTACATCCGTACCGCCTAACGAGAACCTTGAAGAACACTACATCGCAAGCATAGGTTTACGTTATGATTTTTTACCCAAAGTAGCGATAAAAGTACAGTTTGATCGTTTTGTTGATCAAGGTGATGCCGCCACAGGTTGGAATTACCATGGAGATGCTGACGCTATTACGCTCGGGGTAGATTTTATTTTTTAGCTACCTGAATAAAAGTATCAAAAAGCTCAAGCTATCTATTTTTTAGTTTGAGCTTTTCTACCAGTTTATCTTATGCGCTACTGCCCACATCGCCGCTTCTACGCGGCTTTTTAATTCAAGTTTTTTAAACAAATTTTTGTTGTGCACTTTCACTGTTGCTTCAGTGATCCCTAACTTACGAGCAATTTCTTTATTGCTGTTGCCACTGGCAATAAGTTTTAAATTTTCCAACTCGCGCTGTGTTAATGTTTGCAGCATATTGGTTTGCGTTGGTGGTCGTAATGATTTCGCTAAAATTTGTGTCAGTGGTTCACTAATAACAAACTCCCCCGTAAGGGCTTGGTTTATTTTTTCAATTAATGCTTCTGGCTCGCTATCTTTAAGCAAATAACCATCGGCATTAAATTTTAGCGCTTGTAACACATCAGTTTCATTGTCTGAGACACTAAAAATCACCACTTTAGCACTCACTTTGGCACGCTTTAAGGCGCTTAACGTCTCAATACCACTCAAACCTTTCATATTAAGATCCAGTAAAATTAAATCTGGCGCATGTTCTATCGCAAAGGTAATGGCTTCATCTCCCGACCCCACTTCGCCTATTACCGTTAAGTTATCTTCTAATGAAATGAGTTGAGCCACACCCTTGCGCAACATCGGATGATCGTCAACTAATAAAATTTTGGCTTTGCTCATTTTTACTCTTCTTTATAGGTAAACTTGCTTCTTGGCGTTGTTAACTTATCACTGTACTTTTAATGACTAAACTCAAAACTCACTAGTGTACCCGCACCTTTTCTTGCACTTAATTGAATGTCAGCATTTAACGATATTGCCCGCTCCGTCATAATGCTAATACCAAAGTGACTTTGCTTAGTAAGAGACTCAGGTAACCCTTGACCATCATCCCATATTTGCACAGTAACTTTGCCTTTTATTAATTGAATAGAGACACCTGCACGGTTAGCATTGGCATGGCGGTGAATATTAGACAGAGCTTCGCGCACTATTTGCAATAGGTGTATTTCTTGATTAGCGCTAAGGTAGTTTGCTGGTAACTGATAATTAAATTCAATGCGATGTTGGCACTTGGCACTAAATTCAGTGATTGTGCCTAATAAGGCATGTTTGATCACAGGGTCTTCAAGTTTTAATCTAAACGTCGTTAATAATTCTCGCAATTGTAAATAAGCACTATTAAGGCCGGCTTTAATATCATCAATGGTTTCTTCTACTTGGGCTTGCGGCAATTGCTTTTGCATTTTTCTGGTTAGTAGACTCATTTGTACCTTCAAGTAGGATAACGATTGCGCAAGTGAGTCATGCAGTTCACGGGCAATAACAGCGCGCTCTTCAACAATCACTAAACGATTTTCACTAAGCCTTTTTTGATCAAGTTCAATGGCAGTAGCAATAATATCAGCCATGCCCTGCAATATTTGTTTTTGCCAATCGTGAATTGAGGTATTTGTAGGCGTTTCCCATAATAAATAGCCAAACAGTACGTTTTGTTTTTCTAATGGAAACTTACAATAGTTAAAGCAAAGTTTATCGATAGCAGTATTTTTGCTATAAACTATATCAATGGCTAAGTTATCTTGTTTAGCATTCTCCAGATTAACCCTGATTTTTCCTATGCCTATTAACACCTCTAATTCAGCAATAATTTGGTTGTCAATTTGAAAACTATCACTGTTTTGCTCTGACAAGCTATAACCGGCTAAGTTTCTGGCAGCGCGGTACAAAATATCAAGTGATTGATTACTGCGCCTTAACGCTAGTGTTTTCTCGTCAACTCGATATTCAAACTCTTGATAGGTAAGCTTTAATTCTGACGACATTTGGTTAATCGTCGTTGCCAACAAACCTAATTCATCACTTTCATTATCGTTGGCTTTAACTTCAAAATTACCTTTACCCACTTGTTTAGCTACTTCAACTAAATTTGTTAACGGTATAATAATCATACGATTGAGCTTAATTAACACAAAACTAGCCACTGCGATTACCAGTAACAGCGTCAGTCCTTGAATAAGTCGTAATAGACTTAATTTTTTTTCTGACTCAAGCTGTAACAAAGACACCAATTTATTGAGTTGAATAACAAAACGGTCATAACTTTTACTTTGTTGAGTTAACTGCTGTGTGGATAAAGAAACTAACGTTAATGGCTGCTCATTAGCTTGTTGCCATAGGTTAAGAATATCCTGATATTGTCTTGCAACTGCTGAGGGATCTTTTTGATCAACATGTTGACCTAGTGATAACGTCGATAAACGCCTATTAAAATCATCAATTTCTGCTTGTATTTGCGTTTTATTTACACTCTTGTCTTCATAATAAGCACGTGAAACACGTATCGCCTGCATTCTAAGCGCGCCGGCATCATTAATTTTGGCCGCGTCACCATTAAGACTTTCAGTCACTAACATGGACGAAATCATACTAATTAAGCCTAGCGTTATAATCACCGCCATAATTTGCCCTGCACGGGCAATAAGTGATGAGCTAGATTCGCGAAACTGATTGGTTGGCATAAAGTAACAAATACTGTGATAAATAAAGTGCAGCATAGCGAATTTTTTTGTTTACCCCAAGAAAATTCCAAACTACCACCAAAGAGTTCAATTCTCCCTAAAATTAACTCCTGCATTGAAGTGATAGAAAAACACATTAAAAAACAATTAGTAACAAATAACACCTATTACCACTTAAGGGGTAGCTTTCGTTTTTGTCACTATTTAGTTCAACTAGTCGCTTGATCCAGATCAACTTCCCCAACTACAGCACTTGTTACTTTAGACTCAGAAAAATTTAGCACACTCATTAAAACAAGAACATCAATACATAACAAAGCAACGTAACAAAACACCGTTTCAACTTTTGCAATTTTACTTAGCAACTTATTAAAACAGCACAACGAAACGGCAATTTATACTACTGATAAGTTGGAGTAAAACAATGTCAGACATTAAAAAATGGGATGTAGAAGATCCTAAATTTTGGGAAAGCGAAGGGAAAAAGATCGCCAATCGCAACATGTGGATCTCTATCCCAAGCCTTTTATGTGGTTTCGCCGTATGGTTATACTGGGGCATCATTACCATTCAAATGCTTAACTTAGGTTTCCCTTTTGCCAAATCTGAGTTGTTTACTTTAATGGCAATTGCGGGTCTTACGGGGGCAACACTTCGTATTCCCAGTTCCTTTTTTATTCGTTTAGCCGGTGGGCGAAATACCATTGTATTTACCACCGCGTTATTGATGATACCCGCTATCGGTGCCGGTATTGCCTTGCAAGATAAAAACACACCTTTTTGGGTGTTTCAAATTCTGGCCTTATTATCGGGTATAGGTGGCGGTAATTTCTCTGCGTCTATGTCTAACATTTCGTTCTTTTACCCGAAAAAACAACTCGGTTTAGCCCTAGGTTTAAATGCTGGTTTAGGCAACTTTGGCGTGACTACCATGCAAATTTTAGTGCCACTCGCGATGACTTTTGGTTTATTTGGTGGCGAACCAATGGAGTTGGTTACTACCTCAGGTACCTTAATAGGTAAAATTCCTGCGGGCACAGATGCTTGGATTCATAACGCAGGCTACATTTGGCTATTATTCTTAATCCCGCTAGCCGTTGTTGGTTGGATGGGTATGAATAATATTAAAGCCTCACACGTCACGCCTGACTTACCTAGCCCTATCGGTTCATTCTCAATGATTTCAGCTATGTTAGCCGTTGGTTTTGTCACCGCTATTTTTGGCTTGTGGTTAATGTTGCCAGAGAATGTAGGCGGCAGTGGTTTTGGTATCAGTAAGTGGATTGTATTGCCTATCGTTATTGCCTTAACAGTATTTTTACTTAAACTATTTCCGGGTAAAATTAAAGAAAACTTAAACCGTCAATACAAAATATTTGGCAATAAACATACCTGGATTATGAGCATTATTTACACCATGACGTTTGGCTCTTTCATTGGTTTTGCTGCAGGTTTTGGTTTATCTATTAAAGTTATTTTTGGCTATCAGCATGTCATGATTGATGGCGTAATGAATCACGACATTGCCAATGCGGCTGGCCCTAGTGCGTTAATGTACGCTTGGATGGGACCTTTCATTGGCGCCTTGATTCGCCCAGTAGGCGGTTGGATTGCCGATAAAATGGGTGGCGCTAAAGTAACACAAATTTGTGCCTTTGTTATGGTGGCCAGTGCTATTGGTGTTGCCCATTACATGAAGTTAGCTTACGCCTCTGCAACACCACAAGATTATTTCGTGCCCTTCTTAGTATTGTTCTTAGTATTGTTTGCCGCCACAGGTATTGCTAATGGCTCTACATTCCGCACTATTTCAATGGTATTTAATAAAGAACAAGCCGGGCCTGTACTAGGTTGGACGGCTGCTGTAGCTGCTTACGGCGCGTTCATTATCCCGAAAGTATTAGGTGAACAAATTAAAGCTACCACCCCTGAAAATGCCTTATACGGTTTCGCTGTATTTTACGGTATCTGCATCGTTATTAATTGGTGGTATTACTTACGCAAAGGTGCTGAGCATCAAAACCCTTAAGGGGAGCCTTGACCATAAGTAAATTAAGGTTATTGGTCGAGAGTTGATCCAGATCAGCTCTCTTTTCCCTTAATCAATTTATATTTATAAACATAATTAAAAGCACGTAATTTTTTATAAACAAAGATCACAAATTCAACAATCGGTTTTACCCGTTAGAGAAAATTTTCAATAACACAGGTATTACTTCAACGGAGAAAAAAGATGAGTAACTTTCTTGATCGTCTACAATTCTTGAAAAAGAAAACTGGCGAATTCAGTGATGGACATGGTGATACCACCAATGAAAGTCGCGAATGGGAAAACAGCTATCGCCAACGCTGGCAGCATGACAAAATTGTACGCTCTACCCATGGAGTAAATTGTACCGGCTCTTGCTCTTGGAAAATTTATGTTAAAAATGGTTTAGTCACGTGGGAAACCCAACAAACTGATTACCCACGCACTCGCCCTGACTTACCAAACCATGAACCGCGTGGCTGTCCTCGTGGTGCTAGTTATTCATGGTACTTATACAGTGCCAACCGTCTGAAATATCCTAAAGTGCGTAAGCCATTACTAAAATTATGGCGTGCTGCTCGTGCAAGCATGGATCCGGTTGATGCTTGGGGCTCTATTGTGGAAAATGAAGCCAAGGCTAGGTCTTACAAAGCAAAACGTGGTTTAGGTGGTTTCGTGCGCTCGTCATGGGATGAAGTGAACGAAATTATTGCCGCCGCTAATGTGTATACCACAAAAACTTACGGCCCCGATCGCGTTATTGGTTTCTCGCCTATTCCAGCAATGTCGATGGTATCTTATGCTGCGGGTGCGCGTTATTTATCACTTATCGGTGGTGTGTGTTTAAGTTTCTACGACTGGTACTGTGATTTACCACCCTCTTCACCGATGACTTGGGGTGAACAAACTGACGTGCCAGAATCGGCTGATTGGTACAACTCTAACTATATTATTGCGTGGGGCTCTAACGTTCCGCAAACTCGTACCCCTGATGCGCATTTTTTTACTGAAGTTCGTTACAAGGGTGCAAAAACCGTATCTATCACCCCAGATTACGCCGAAGTTTCTAAACTAACCGATGAATGGTTAAACCCGAAACAAGGCACTGATGCTGCGTTAGGCATGGCTTTTGGTCATGTCATTTTAAAAGAATTCCATTTAGAAAAACCCAGTGAATACTTTACCCGTTATGTGCGCCAATATACCGATTTTCCGATGTTAGTGGTATTAGAGCAATATGAAGACGAGACTATCGCTGGCGGCTCAGCCTATAAGAACACGCGTTTCTTACGTGCTAGTGACTTAGCCGGTGATTTAGGCCAAGAAAACAATCCTGAATGGAAAACCATTGCTTTTGATGAAAACACCAATGAATTAGTGTCTCCAACCGGCTCTATCGGTTACCGCTGGGGTGAAAAAGGCAAATGGAACATTCAAGAGCGTGAAGGCAAATCTGGTGCTGACACTAAATTACAATTATCTTTGATTGCTGAAGGTAATGTAACACCCGTAGCATTCCCTAACTTTGCTGCAGATAATTCAAACAGCGCTTGGACCGCTTGTGACCAAGCAATGGTGCAAGTTCGTAACGTACCAAGCAAAACCATTACTGGCAGCGATGGTAAAGAATACTTAGTGGCTACCGTTTACGATTTAATGATGGCCAACTATGGCATTGACCGTGGTTTAGGCGGCGGCAATGTTGCATCAAGTTATGATGATGACATTCCAGGAACACCAGCATGGCAAGAAAAAATTACCGGCCTTGACCGTTCAAAAGTGATTAAAGTTGCCCGTGAATTCGCCGACACGGCGCATAAAACCCAAGGTAAAGCCATGATTATCGTTGGCGCAGCAATGAACCATTGGTATCACATGGACATGAACTACCGTGGTTTAATCAATATGGTAATGATGTGTGGCTGTGTGGGTCAATCAGGTGGCGGTTGGGCACATTATGTGGGGCAAGAAAAATTGCGCCCACAAACCGGCTGGCAACCACTAGCCTTTGGTTTAGATTGGTCTCGTCCACCACGTCAAATGAACGGTACTTCTTTCTTCTACAACCATTCGTCACAGTGGCGTCATGAAAAAGTAAGTATTCATGAAGTATTATCACCACTGGCTAATAAAGAAGACTTCCCCGAGCACATGCTTGATTACAACATCAAAGCAGAACGTATGGGTTGGTTACCATCAGCACCGCAGTTAAATCGTAACCCATTACAGTTAACTAAAGATGCCAAAGCAGCCGGTATGGAGCCGAAAGATTTCGCCGTACAAGAACTGAAATCTGGCGGGTTAAAATTTGCTTGTGAAGCACCTGATGCGAAAGAAAACTTCCCGCGCAACCTGTTTATCTGGCGTTCAAACCTACTTGGTTCATCAGGCAAAGGGCATGAATACATGCTTAAGTACCTACTTGGCGCTGAAAAACATGGGGTGATGAATGAAGACTCAGGACTTCGTGAAGGTGGCTTTAAACCGACCGAAGCACAGTGGATGGATAAAGGTGCTACCGGTAAATTAGACCTAGTAACCACCTTAGATTTTAGAATGTCATCTACCTGTATGTACTCAGATATTATTCTACCTACCGCCTGTTGGTACGAAAAAGATGATTTGAATACTTCGGATATGCATCCCTTTATTCACCCGTTATCAACCGCGGTTGATCCGGCGTGGGAAGCAAAATCAGACTGGGATATTTACAAAGGCATTGCCAAAAAATTCTCTGAAGTCTGTGTTGGTCACCTAGGTATCGAGTCTGATTTTGTGACTGTGCCTATGTTACACGATACGCCAGGTGAATTGGCTCAACCCTTTGATGTTAAAGAATGGCATAAAGGCGAGTGTGATTTAATTCCCGGTAAAACTGCACCCAATATGGTGGTGGTTGAACGTGATTACCCCAACACTTACAAAAAGTTTACTTCATTCGGGCCATTACTTGACAAGTTAGGCAATGGTGGTAAAGGCATTAACTGGAATACCGATGACGAAATCATGTTGTTAGGCCAGTTAAACCACTTAAATACCGATGAAGGTATCAGCAAAGGTCGACCAATCATTGAGTCTGCCATTGATGCTTGTGAAACTATCTTAACGTTCGCACCAGAAACTAATGGCGGTGTTGCCGTTAAAGCATGGGCAGCGTTAAGTGAGTTTACCGGTATTGACCATACCCATTTAGCTAAACCCAAACAGGAAGAAAAAATACGTTTTCGTGATGTGCAAGCACAGCCACGTAAAATTATTTCTTCGCCTACTTGGTCGGGTTTAGAGGATGAACATGTCAGCTATACCGCTGGTTACACTAACGTGCATGAGCAAATTCCATGGCGAACCCTTACCGGTCGTCAACAGTTTTATCAAGATCACAAGTGGATGCAAGCTTTTGGTGAGCAGTTTGTTTCGTACCGTCCACCAATCAATACCAAAACTATTGATTTGGTTAAAGGCTCAAAAACTAACGGCAACAAAGAAATTGTTTTGAATTGGATCACACCTCATCAAAAATGGGGCATTCACTCCACTTACTCTGACAACTTATTGATGCTAACCCTGTCTCGCGGTGGTCCCATTATTTGGATGAGTGAAGTAGATGCCGCCGATGCCGGTATTGAAGATAACGACTGGGTTGAGGTATTCAACGTTAACGGCGCTATTGCTTGTCGCGCTGTGGTTTCACAACGCGTTAACCAAGGTATGGTGATGATGTATCACGCCCAAGAACGTATTGTTAATGTACCGGGCAGTGAAATGACTGGCACCCGTGGTGGTCACCATAACTCAGTAACACGCATAGTAATGAAACCAACCCACATGATTGGCGGTTACGCTCAACAATCTTGGGGTTTTAACTACTACGGCACCGTTGGTTGTAACCGTGATGAAATGGTGGTTATTCGTAAGATGGACAAAATTGACTGGTTAGATGATGACGGTTTTGAAGCATCAAATAAAGAGCAATTACCGCGCGTTCTTCCAACTAACCCAGATGAAGCTTAAGGAGTAACCGATGAAAATTCGCTCTCAAATAGGTATGGTGCTTAACCTTGATAAATGTATCGGCTGCCATACTTGTTCAATTACTTGTAAAAATGTTTGGACGTCACGTGAAGGCGTTGAATATGCTTGGTTCAACAATGTTGAAACCAAACCCGGCATTGGTTACCCGAAAAACTGGGAAGATCAAGACAAATGGAATGGCGGTTGGGTGCGTAAATCTGACGGCAACATTGAGCCTAAAATAGGTGGTAAATATCGAGTGTTAGCCAATATTTTTGCTAACCCTGATATGCCAGAAATAGACGATTATTATGAACCGTTTGATTTTGACTACCAACATTTACATACTTCACCCGAAGTAAAACATCAGCCAACGGCTCGTCCGCGCTCAGTTATTACGGGCAAGCGTATGGAAAAAATTGAATGGGGCCCAAACTGGGAAGAAATTTTAGGTACTGAGTTTGAAAAACGTTCAAAAGACAAAAACTTCGATAACATGCAAAAGCAAATGTACGGTGAATTCGAAAATACCTTTATGATGTATTTGCCGCGTTTATGCGAACATTGTTTAAACCCTACCTGTGTGGCTTCTTGCCCATCTGGCGCAATTTATAAACGTGAAGAAGACGGTATTGTCTTAATTGATCAAGAAAAATGTCGCGGTTGGCGCATGTGTATATCGGGTTGTCCATACAAAAAAATATACTACAACTGGAAATCAGGTAAATCAGAAAAATGTATTTTCTGTTACCCACGTATTGAAGCAGGTCAACCAACAGTTTGCAGCGAAACGTGTGTTGGCAGAATTCGCTACTTAGGCGTTATTTTATATGATGCCGATAGAATTAAAGAAGTGGCGTCAACACCCTCTGAAACTGATCTTTATGAGAAGCAGCTAGAAGTATTCCTTGATCCAAACGATCCGGCGATTATTGCCCAAGCACGTAAAGACGGTATTGCTGATTCAGTGATTGAAGCGGCACAAAAATCGCCCGTTTACAAACTAGCCATTGACTGGAAATTAGCTCTACCATTGCATCCTGAATATCGCACCCTACCCATGGTTTGGTATGTACCGTCACTTAGCCCGATTCAAAGTGCGGTTGATTCAAATAACTTAGCGACTATCGGCAAAGCCGGTGTTATTCCCGATATTCGTGCCTTACGTATTCCGCTTAAGTATTTAGCAAATCTGCTAACCGCGGGTGATGAAGAGCCAGTAGCGCGCGCTTTAGAACGCTTACTTGCTATGCGTGCCTACAAACGTGCTGAACATGTAGAAGGTGTTGAAGATTTACAAGTACTGGAAGATGTTGGTTTAACCAAACTACAAGCAGACGAAATGTACCGTTATTTAGCCATTGCTAACTACGAAGATAGATTTGTCATTCCATCAGGTCATCGTGAAATGAACGTACCCGAAGCTTATGCCGAAAAATCGGGTTGTGGTTTCACTTTTGGCAATGGCTGTAGCGATGGTGCCAGTGGCGTGAATATGTTTGGTGGCAAAAAAGTGGCTAAACGTGACGTAATTAAAACCGTTAATGTAGGTTAGGAGAAGGTTATGTTTAGAAGAGCTTTATGTTTAGGAGAAAGCTATGTTAATTCTTAAAGTTATTTCACGGTTATTAGATTATCCCACCGCAGAGATGTTTGCCGCCAAAGATGAGCTAAAAATCATTGTTGAAACATGCAAAGAATTAACTGCACAAAACCGTAGCCAGTTACTCAAGTTTATCGAGCAACTGGCCGCTAGAGACATTTTTGATGCACAAGAAAGCTACGATTTATTATTTGATCGTGGCCGTGCGTTATCATTATTATTGTTTGAACACGTCCACGGCGAGTCTCGTGATCGTGGTCAAGCGATGGTTGACTTAATGAATGTTTACAAAACTAACGGTTTTGAAGTTAATTCATCACAATTACCTGATTACATTCCGCTTTATTTGGAGTTTTTAAGTGAACAAACCCCTGAGTATATTGAAGAATGGCTTGGTGATATTTGTCACTTAATGACGATGTTGTCGGAGCGTTTAATTGATAGAGAATGTTATTACTCGATACTTTTTGATTCTCTTATCACTATTTCTGGTCAAGAAATTGGCCTTGAAGAACGTGCTGAAGTTGCCCAAACAGTGCAGCAAGAAGAACGTGACGATACGGTTGAAGCTATTGATAAAGAATGGGAAGAGAAAGAAATTCGTTTTGACGACCCAATGGTAGGCAGTTGCCCGTCATCTTCAACAAACGGATTACAACAATCGACATCACATTCAAAACACGCATTAAACCCAAATACGGTTCATCAAGTCCCTATCAAGTGGCATTCAGTTGATGGAAAAGCGCCTGATGCCGCACAAGTTTACGGATTATAAGGAAGCATAACTCATGTTAGAAACTTCAAACTTAAATTTTTTACTTTTTGGGATTTATCCCTATATTGCTATCACCGTGCTTTTTATCGGTTCTTGGATCAGATATGACCGTGAACCTTACTCATGGAAAGCCGACTCTAGCCAACTATTAGATCAAAAAGGCTTTCGCCTTGCCAGTAATTTATTTCACATTGGTATTATCTTTATATTAGCGGGTCATTTTGTTGGTTTATTAATGCCCGAATCAATTTATCATCACTTTATTTCTAGTGCTGACAAACAATTACTTGCGATGGTCAGCGGTGGATTCTTTGGCGTATTGTGCTTAATTGGTTTAGTCATGTTACTTAATCGTCGCCTTAACAATCCACGCGTTCGTGCGGTATCAAAAAGCTCTGATATTTTTGTCTTAGTCTTACTGTTAGTACAACTGATACTAGGTTTGTTAACTATTTTCGCTTCTATGGATCATTTAGACGGCAGCGTGATGATTTTATTAGGTATATGGGCACAAAGCATAGTGACTTTGCAAGGCGTGCAAGCAGCAGAGGCAATGGTAACCGTTGGGCTTATCTACAAACTACACGTATTTGTTGGCTTAACCATGTTATTGGTATTCCCATTCACACGTTTAGTACATGTGATCAGCGTACCGGTGAAATATTTTGTGCGTAATTATCAAATAGTTCGTCAGAGATAGAGGTTTACATGGCGATTTTTAGGTATAAAAGTCGCCCTATTTATTTACAAATTAATTAACATTGTTGTGTCTCGCTTCGCTCGTGACAACCTACATTGAAAATTAGAGCTGTAGGTCGATGCTTGCCTCGACAACAATACCAATAGAGAGAAGTATTATGAGCAGTAGCTGCGGAACAAGCGAATCAACCACCCCATCAAAAGAACAATTACCTGTTATCACGGTTAACGGCATTGTTATCCCTGAAAAAGACTTGGCTAACGAATTACAATATCATGCCAATGAAAATTTTAACGTGGTAGTACAACAAGCAGGTCAAGCATTAGTAATACGCCAGTTATTAATTGATGAAGCGAAAACAAAAAAAATCGAGATCACTAATACAGAAGAGGCGATACAAAAACTCATTGAGGCCAATATTAACTACGACGCTCCAACTGATGAAATTTGCCAACGTTATTTTGACAACAACAAGGCAAAATTTATGACCATGCCACTGATGGAAGTGGATCATATTTTATTGGCCGCCGCTAAAGATGATCTTGAAGGGCGCGATGCCGCAAAAAGCAACTCAGAAGTAATTATTGCTCAACTTCAACAAGAAGCTAACAATGGTGAACCCTCAAGCTTTGCCGCCCTTGCAAAAGAATATTCAGCTTGTCCGTCAAAAGAAAGTGCTGGTAACTTAGGTCAACTCAGTAAAGGCCAAACCGTACCTGAATTTGAACGCCAACTTATGCCATTATCGGAAGGTTTAAGCGACAAAGCCATTGAAACTCGTTATGGTTTCCATGTAGTGAACATCAACCGTAAAATTGCCGGTAAACAGCTAGACTACGATATGGTTAGCGACAAAGTGCGCGGTTATTTAATTAACAGCGCTTCACACTTAGCTATTCAAGCCTATATTCAAAGCTTAGTTGAACAGGCTGACATTAAAGGGGTAAATATTAAATTTAGTGATGACAATATTCATATTTAGCAGTATCAAAGGCCTAGTAAGCAACGAAGCTTGCTTATTAACCTATTAAAAAAATTAATATTACATTCAGTTTAGTTCTCCTTGGAAAATGGCAGCATTTTGAATAAAATTAAGTTAATCTTTATTTAAAATAATAGTTACAAATTCTATTTACAAGGAATGCGAATGAAAAAGTTAATGTTGATACTGTTAAGCCTGATAATACTTGTCGCCGGCGGCGCTTTTTGGTTTCTAAACAGTGATAAGCTCAATGAAATCATTGCCGAACAAATTAAAATACAAGGCAGTAAATTTACCGAGCAAGTCGTTACCGTAGCTAAGGTTGATATGCAGCTATTGCATGGTGCGGGCACCATTAACAACTTGGTATTAAACAATCCTAAAGGTTACTCTGCAACGCCATTATTTTCCTTAAATGAAATCACCTTAGATATTAATATTCAAAGCCTAAGTGGTGAACCGATAGTGATCGACGCTATTGTTATTGATAAACCTGAAGTGCTAGTAGAATTCAATGAAACTGGTGGCTCTAATATTCAAGAAGTATTGGCTGCTATTAATAAAAACTTACCTCAGTCTGCGAATAATAATACGAGTACCGACACGACTAATAACAACGCTGAACAACCCAGAGTTAAGGTGAAAAAGTTCATATTAACGGGCGTAGCACTGAGGGTTGATTTAACTAAGCTAGGTAACACTACTCACAAAAAAGTTCTACCTGATATTCACTTAACCAATATTGGTGGTGAGACGGGTTTACCCGCAAATGAGTTAGGCGGTGTGATGATCAAAAAAGCGCTTTCAGCTATTTGGCAGCAAGCAAAAAAATCTCAGCAAAAAGTATTAGAAGACAAAGTTAAAGATAAGGTTAAAGACAAAATCAAAGACAAAGCGACCAAGTTATTTGATAAGTGGAAGAAAGGAAACTAAGCAATAATATCGACGTTTATTTTCAGTTACGGTGGTTTTATGGCTTAATAATCGTTCTAAAGGTTAAATTAATGCGTGCATCATTCACTTTTTTGGTGGGCGGCAAGCGGTGTAACCAATGTTTTTGTGTGGCACCCTTCATCACTAATAAGCTACCCGCTTGTAAATCTAACGAGACTACCTGTTTAGTTTGTTTGTGTTTGAAAGCAAACTTGCGGGTGGCACCAAAACTCAACGAAGCAATAGCGCCGTTGTCTTTTAAGTCTTTTTCACCGTCGCTATGCCACGCCATACCCTCACTGCCATGGTGATATAAATTAAGCAAGCAAGAATTATAGCTTTCACCACTTTCCTGTTCGACCATAGCCTTTAATGCTTGTAAATTTTTTGTCCATGGTAATGCTGATTTGGTAACATTTGAATAGGTATAGCTAAACGCTTGTTCAGCATACCAAGCAACTTTTCTTTTAGTTTCAATGTGCTTACCAAAAATAACCGCTTGGTCGCAACGCCAGTCAATTTCAGTTAACAGCGTATGAAAGTAAAAACCAGCCTGATCAAAAGGCATTATTTCGCCATGATAATTAACTTCGCCATCTTTAGGTAAAATATTAATAGGCTCGGCTAAAACTTGCTCAAATAAATTCACGATATTTTTTCCATTTTCATTTTTATACCAAAAAATAGGCACCGTCATAATATACCGGTGATCAATGAAGCTCAATATTAAACGCATTCACTTTATCCAACCGCAACTTACTTAATTATTTGGATACGATGCATTCTATTCATAAGCAATATATATTTATCACAATTTGTACTTTTAACGCTGTATATTTATCAATAAACTCTGCTTGTTTTTTTTCATCAAACTTATAAGGTACCCCTTGGGCTACTGCATATAAATAGTGTGGCCTTACTGAGAGCTTGATAGGTTAAATATTGGTATCACGATGTTCGATAAACATTGTTGAACAATGCAGTTTCGAATCGTTGGAATACCCAGTAATCGCTTGCCGCTATCGTCTTTGTAAATTTTAGTGCGCTTTACTGATTGTGCTTGATAGCACTTTTATTTCAGTTCATATAATAACTGTTTTAGTTCTTTTTCCAAATTTTGACGTAAATTCATCTACGCCCTGCTCGTTTATGCCGGCAGAGCCTCAATTTTTCCTTGTTTGTAAGCATCTACAAACGCTTGCAGTGAGAGCATAGATCCATTAAGGCAGTAAGATACCCTCATAATCAGAGTGACGGGGCACCTTTGAGCCTATAATAGGGTTTGCCAGCTTTACTGGGTAAACACATATAAAACAATTGACAATTGATAATTATTTTATATAATCAAAATAATATTTACATAATATTTACATAATATTTACATAATATTTACATAATATTTAAGGTTTGGTCATGATTTACATCAAAATTTTACTCCCTATTTTTCTTTGTCTAGCTTCATTTTCTGCATTTACAAATGAGTATAATGAATACATTCAATGTGAAGGTTGTAGTCTTGCAGCAATGAAGACTAAAGCTAGAGCAGCAATAAATGAGACAGGACAAAAAGAAGTACTTGTATTCTCTACAACAACAAAAACCCTAAGAGCTTTTAGAGTCAGCGCTATTATAGAAGAAGAGCCTGGCACTTATATTGTAAGAAAGACTACAAGTCAAATCAACGTAGACCCTTATTTAAACAGCCTGTTTGATGAAGTTGCTGATACATTTAACGCTATTAGAGCTGGAAGAGATGTGCAGTACACTGGTGATGACTGCCCAACCTCCGAATGCTTGTCAACAGCAGTGGGAATGGGTATCGTTACTTCTTGGTTAACCGCAAATTTCGGCTTGCCGGCTTATTTTCATAACTCAGTAGTGCCTATTGTGAATAAAATTTTCGAAAATTCTATGTCAGAATATACAATATCAGTATGCTTTGGTGATGGTGTCTGCGTAGAGTTTAAATTTGTTGCGCTTTTCAGTTCTTTTGGTTGGAAAACTACAGGGCCAATAAATATATCAGGTGGCACTACTGGGGATACCTCTAACGAGGGAGGGAACGGCGGAATGTCAAGTTCAAGAACTCTAACATGTACTAATTGGGTTACTTACGTTGGAACTAATGCAGACGGAACGTATTGTGAAGGTTGGGCATATAATTAATTATTGATTCAATCATATTTTCCAGACAGAGTACTTTTAAAAGTATTCTGTCTTTAGTTAAAGGTGTTTTATGAATAAATTAAACTTTTTACAAGTTGTTTTTTTAGTTTTTCTATCTTTTATTTATGTAGCTGTTCTATCAACGCTGTACATATTTTTAGATCCAATTTTTTTGAGTTTTATTGGCGAGGTTCAAACTAATAATTTCTTGAATAATTTTTTATTGGGTATTAGGCATATACCAATCATTACAATATCTGGTTTTTTAATGGGTTTGTTAATATTAAAAAAATTCAAGAATAAATACTTGCTACCAAGTATATTAATAGCAATTCCTGCATTTTTATTATGTTGTAATTTCATTTTTAAAGTAAAAAGTGCTGATATTGGCATATTCAACATTATTGCCATTTTATTGATAGTTTTCTCACCCGTTATATTCAGCTTTTTGATAAAAACGTTCTCAGTGCAACCTCCTACTCATAAAATCGTTTGACCCAATAATTTGCCAGCAATTAATATTCAAATTTCTTGCTGTTTGGCGTTATTATTTCCTTCTTTTATCTGAATACAGTAAAAGCGTAATTGTACATCATTAAATGCTTTGCTATCATGATTGATATATTGTATACAATTAAGGGTTTTAGATATGACTATTGGTGTTGGCGGCTCAACTATGGAAGTTGAGTTAAATAAATTATCGGATATGACCGCAGATGTTATCGCTATTAGCGAAAGCGAGTTTCAAGTACGCATCAACAAAGCACAGCAGTTAATGCGCGAACAAGAGATTTGTGCATTGTACTTAGATGCCGGCACTAATTTATATTATTTTACTGGCTTAAAATGGTATAAAAGCGAACGTATGGTTGGCGCTATATTACCTGCTGAGGGCGAGCTAGAATTTATTGCGCCACACTTTGAGCAAGGATCATTACAAGACAACATGCTCATTCAAGGTAATTACAATGGCTGGCATGAAGACGAAAGTCCTTATAAATTATTTGCCAAAGTTTTAGCTAAAATGAACTTTACCCAAGGTAAAGTAGCTATTGATGAATCGGCAGCCTTCTTTATTTTTGATGGCTTACGTTGTGCTGCGCCTGAATTCGACTATAGCAATGGTGCTGATATTACTGCGCCGTGTCGAGAAATAAAATCATCCGCTGAAATTGCCTTGATGCAACGCGCTAAAGATATGACGATAGCAGTACACAAAGCGGCGGCGCGAATATTATACCCAGGTATAAGCACCACGGAGGTTAGTAACTTTATTCATCAAGCCCATAAACGCGTTGGTGCTTCAGGCTCTTCTTTTTGCATTGTACTCTTTGGTTTGGCAACCTCTTTCCCGCATGGCGTTAAAGACCCACAAATATTGCAAAACAACGATTGGGTATTGATTGATACCGGTTGTTTGTTACAGGGTTATAACTCTGATATTACTCGTACTTATGCTTATGGCGAGGCAACTGATGAACAACGCATTGCGTGGCAAATAGAAAAAGATGCGCAAGCGGCGGGTTTTTCGGCGGCTCAATTAGGGGCTACGTGCGGCGCTGTAGATGATGCCACGCGCGCAGTTATTTCAAAAAATGGTTACGGGCCTGATTATGATTTACCCGGTTTACCCCACAGAACGGGGCATGGTTGTGGTCTAGATGTTCATGAATGGCCGTATTTAGTGCGTGGCAATCAAACACCATTAGCCACAGGTATGGCGTTTAGTAATGAACCTATGTTAGTCATTCCGGGTAAATTTGGCGTGCGTTTAGAAGATCATTTTTATATGGATGAACAAGGGCCGGTGTGGTTTACACAGCCCTCTTACTCTGTTGATGATCCTTTTGCTTTAGAAGCTATCGTTTAACAGCCATTTGCTAACAGCATCCAATTATCTTGTTAATGTTTAATCGGTGTGACATTGCTTGCACCGTGATAGAAAGGGGTTATACACGCATTAATATAATCCTCCTCTTGTGCTGACTGAATGGCATTCAAATACATTTGATAAGCTTTTTCAGTATCGTTATTGGCCACTTGTAATAACTCAGCAAGGGACTCAATAACACCAACAAATTGCACTAACTGCGGTGTTGATAAAGATAAGGAAAGTTGTTGAATATTTTTCATGATTGTTTCATCTTTTATTGGCATGATCATTTCCTTCAAGCGATGCTTGCCAATCTTTCGTTAAAAACCACGCTCTAAAAAAGAAGATGCTAAAACGATGCACTAATGCGCTAAAATATTGACAACCAACTGCTGTTAATTACTTAACAAGTGACGTAAGCAAATTACGCGCCATGAAATAAACAACTGCTCTCCCAAATAGGGTTAATTAAAACGACTAATACAAAACGGGCTTACATCAATATCTGTTGCTTGACCACTAAGCAACTGGCCAATTAATTTTCCGGTAATTGCGCCTTGCGTTAAACCTAAATGCTGATGCCCTAAAGCGAAGAAAATTTTGTTATGCATTGGTGCTTGGCAAATTACCGGTAAAGAGTCCGGCAACGATGGTCGACAACCCATCCAACGATTGCCACTATTTACATTCGTATTTAGTGCTTGTTCTGGCAATTTTTTTAATACAAATTTCGCATTATTTAATAACATGTCAGCGCGTTTATTATTAGCTTTAGCATCTAAACCTGCATATTCAACGGTGCCTGATAATCTTAGCAGGTTAGCCATGGGGGTGATGATAAACTTACGCTCTGCCGATGCTACTGGACGAGACAACAAGGGGAGTTCATTATTGTTCATAGTGAAACTCAAACTATAACCGCGTTCCGCTTCGACAGGCAGACGATAACCTAACCCTTTCAATAAATTTTTCGACCAAGCACCTGTTGCTAATACGCAATGGTCAAAATTGAACTGTTCTTTTTCGCTATGAATAACAACACTCGTTTTGTTTTGTGTGATCTGCTCAACGGTTATTTGTTTATACTCCATGCCTAAATTTTTACCATGATCAGCCAAGGCTAAACAAAGTGCCAAGGGATCACAGGTATGGGCAACATCAGTAAAGAACAAAGCATGCTTTATGTTTTTATGTAAGTTAGGCTCAAGCGCTAAAGCTTGTCCTTGGTTAAGTAAGTCAACTTTAATGCCCGCTTGCTGATAATGCTGATGCATAACAACTACATCCTTATAGGCCGTTTTTTCAAAAACAAGCAACGAACCTTTACTTACCAATAAATGCTCGGCATTGGCGGCCTGTAACAAAGGGTGGTAATAATCAATAGCCTGTTTATTTAACATTTTAAGTGCATCGTTATTATGGGCTCTTTTTGCCGACCGCATATTATTGAAAAACTGCACAAACCAAGGTATCGCTTTAATAAAATGTTTTGGCGATAGCACCACAGGTCCGAGTGGGTCTAGCAACATTTTTGGTAACTGTAATAATAAAGACGGCTCTGCTAGTGGAAAAACCTGCTCGGTAGCAAAATGGCCGGCATTGCCTTTTGAACAACCCTCTCCAATGCCATGCTTATCCATTAAAGTCACTTGATAACCTAACATTTGCAGCGCTAATGCACAGTTAACTCCGACTATACCGGCACCAACAACGGCTATTTTTTGAGTATCTACGGTAGAATTCATTTAATTTACCTTGTTAGCCTAATCATTTTTCATTTTTTTTCATTAACCAAGCTCAGTTTAAATCTATCCTTAAAAAAACTTTTACTTGAAATCAAAAGTCAATTGTATACAATATACCTCATTATAACTAGCAATACTTCTGCTAACAACTTTAACTTATTGAAATGAGAATTTTATGACCCAAATTAACAACGACATTTGGCAAGGTGTTTACCCTGCGGTAACCACTCAATACAACGACGATTTATCAATTAATTTTACCGCCACTCAAAAGATGATTGATACCATCATTAATGAAGGGGTTGATGGCATTATTGCCCTTGGCACCGTTGGCGAAAATGCGTCTCATACTCGCGCTGAAAAAATTGCTATTTTAACCGCAGTAAAAGAGGTGGTTGCCGGTCGTGTGCCAGTACTTTCTGGTGTGGCTGAAACGTCAACTCAATTTGCTATTGAATTTTCACAAGCCTGTGAAGAAATCGGCATTGATGGCTTGATGGTACTACCGGGTATGATTTACAAATCAGACGAAAGTGAAGCAATTCATCATTATCAACAAATTGCCCGTAATACTAACTTGCCTATTATGATCTACAACAACCCAGTCACTTATGGAGTTGATGTGGGCATTGAAGGTATGAAAATACTGGCGGCAGAAAAAAATATTATTTCCATTAAAGAAGCCACTGAAGATACCCGTAGAATTTCCGAGTTATACTCTGCTTTTGGCGATCGTTTTATCATTTTTGGCGGCGTTGATGACATCGCGCTTGAGTCACTCATGTTAGGTTGTACCGGTTGGATTTCAGGTTTAACCAATGTGTTTCCAAAAGAATCTGTCGCAATTTACCAATTAGCCAAACAGGGTCGTTATGTTGAAGCCTTAGAAATTTGGCGCTGGTTCTTGCCATTATTACGTCTAGATACAGTGCCAAAACTGGTGCAATGTATCAAATTATGTGAGCAACTTGCCGGTCGTGGTAGTGAATTAACTCGTGCGCCTCGCATGCCACTAACCGGTGATGAGCGTGCCAACGTGGTGCGTATTTTCAATGACGCTAACGATAACCGTATTGATTTAAGCAAGTTCAATCTTGATTAACGGACTAACCCTACTATGATTAAAGGCACTTTTTTTTGCATTGATGCGCACACCTGTGGAAACCCCGTGCGACTAGTCACCAGTGGTCACCCCAATTTAAAAGGTGAAACCATGAGTGAAAAACGCTTAGATTTCATCGAAAACTACGATTGGATCCGCCAAGGTTTAATGTTTGAACCGCGTGGTCATGACATGATGTCAGGCTCTTTTTTGTATCCCCCTTGTAGTAACAATGCTGATGCTTCAATACTTTTTATTGAAACATCCGGCTGTTTGCCAATGTGTGGCCATGGCACTATTGGCACTATTACCGCGGCGATAGAAAACGGTTTATTAACACCCAAAACTGAATCCGTAAATGGCACACGAAAACTTACCATTGACGTACCCGCAGGACAAATAGCCATTGAATATCAACAACAAGCAAAAAAAGTAACCGCCGTTAAAATTTTTAACGTTGCTTCTTATTTAGCGCACCGTGATGTCATGTTAACTATTCCTGAACTCGGCTATTTGAAAGTAGATGTCTCTTATGGTGGTAATTTCTATGTCATTGTGGAACCACAAGAAAATTTTCCAGGCATCGATCAATGGGATGCTGGACAGATTTTACACTGGAGTTTAATAGTCCGCGAAATTGCCAATAAAACGCTTAACTGTGTGCACCCAGAAGACCCTAACGTTAACGGCATTTCTCATGTGTTATGGACAGGAAAAACCCAAACGCAAGGCTCTGATGCTGCCAATGCAGTATTTTATGGCGATAAAGCTATCGACAGATCGCCTTGCGGCACCGGTACTAGTGCAAGAATGGCACAACTATTCGCTAAAGGGCAATTAGCACTAGGCGATACGTTCGTACATGAAAGTTATATCGGCAGTCAATTTGTCGGCAAAATAGAACAAGTCATCACGCTGAACTCAGCTAACGGAAAAATCCCCGCCATCATGCCGAGCATTGAAGGTTGGGCGCGAGTATTTGGTAAAAATTGCATCACTATTGATGACGATGATCCCTATGCTTTTGGCTTTGTCGTCAAATAGATAGCAATAACGAATAAGACAAAATTTATATATCAAAGGTCAACAAACTCTAGGGAAAAATTATGACAATTACAGGTAAAAATTTAATCGCCGGTCAATGGACTGGCGAGACTACTGACGGTTTTAACGCTTTCGACGCGCACAGCCATGAAGCCTTAAATGCCACTTTTGCTGATGCAACAGAGTTTGAAGTCAACAAGGCTATCAACTGTGCCTACGACGCTTTTGTTTCATACAGCCAACTTAGCAGCGAGAAACGCGCGCATTTTTTACGCACCATTGGCGATCAAATCAATGCACTAGGTGATAAATTAGTTGAAACTGCCTGCACAGAAACAGGTTTACCTGCCATGCGCATTCAAGGTGAGCGTGCTCGCACAGTTGGCCAGTTAGGTTTATTTGCTGATTTATTAGAGCGAGGTGAATATCAAGCAGTGATTGAGTTAGCAGACAATGATCGTCAGCCATTGCCAAAACCCGATACCCGCCTAGGTTATTTACCTTTAGGCGTAGTTGGCGTTTTTGCCGCAAGTAATTTTCCACTTGCTTTTTCAACCGCCGGTGGCGATACCGCTTCAGCCCTTGCTGCCGGGTGCCCGGTCGTGATGAAGGCGCATGCTGCGCATCCTGCTACGGCAGAATTAGTTGCCCAAGCCATATTAGCAGCAGTTAAAATTTGTAATATTGATCAAGGCGCTTTTTCACTTATTCAAGGAAGAAACTACGCTATTGCTAGCCAAATAGTTACTCATCCACAAGTAAAAGCCGTCGGTTTTACTGGCTCAGAGCGCGTTGGTATGATTTTGCAACAACAAATTAATCAACGCCCAGAGCCTATTCCTTTTTACGGCGAACTCGGCAGTATTAACCCTCAATACATCATGGAGGAAAAATTAGCGCAAAACGGCCAAGCGATTGCCCAAGCATTAGTGGCCTCGCTGGTTATGGGGCAAGGACAGTTTTGTACTAGCCCGGGCGTTTGGGTAGTGGTAGGAAATGAAAACGCAGCTAACTATCAAGGCTTTATTGACGCAGCAACACAATCATTAAGCGAGCAGGCAGCGGGCGTAATGTTAACACCGGCTATGTGTCAGTCATACAACAACGCCGTTAACGCACGCAAAGATATTGCCGGTGTTAGCTTACTGACAAGCGGTTTATCTGGTAGAGCACAAGACTGCTCAGCCACTTTATTTACCACTGATTTTGCCACGTATAAAAACACCCCTGAGTTACATGAAGAGCTTTTTGGTTTTAGCGCTTTAATTGTGCGTTGTGATGATTTCGCCCAAATGATGGAATTTACTCAATTATTGTCAGGAAATCTAACCGCTAGTATTCACGCCCTAGATGCTGACTTAACCTTATCAAAGCAACTCGCGCAAACACTTGCCCATAAAGTGGGGCGTTTAATTTATAATCAAATGCCAACCGGTGTTGAAGTCTGTGCTTCAATGCACCACGGTGGTCCCTTCCCTGCTTCAACAAACATTAGAACTACCTCAGTTGGCAGTGAAGCGATTAAGCGTTTTCAACGCCCTATTTGTTATCAAAATATGCCACAAGCCTTGTTACCCACAGCGTTGCAAAGTTAACTGCTTCCCTTCCTGACAACAAGGGCGTTTTTAGCAAAACCAGCCTTTGTTGTCGGTTTTTATGTGAGTAAGTCAGATCATCATGACCATTCATGCACAAATTACCCCAATTTGGTTAGATCGAACAGCCACTTAATAGCGTAGTGCTACCGGCTGAATAAATAAGGGGCTAAATTTTATGCTGTGCTTTATCATTAATTTATTTATAATAGATTACATATACAAGCAATGATAACAATATAATGACAATTGAATACAAGACCCGTACCCAGTTAGTAGTTGAAATTTTACGAGAAAAAATACTGAGCGGAGAAATTGTCGCCGGACAACCATTACGTCAGGCAGCATTAGCCGACGAGTTAAATGTAAGCCGCATTCCTGTTCGTGAAGCCTTATTGCAACTTGAAGCAGAAGGTTTGGTAACTTTTGAACCTCACAAAGGCGCAAGTGCTACCGAGTTAAATGCGGCTCAAGTAGATGAGCTTTTTGAGTTGAGAGCCATGATAGAGGGAGATTTACTGGCCGCTTCATTAGTTAACATTACCGATGAAGCTATTGACCAAGCGACAAATATTTTAGCTAAACTAGATAGTGCTTTAGGTAAAGAGAATGCCGCTAATACTTGGAGCGAATTGAACTCTGAATTTCATAACTGTTTGTATTCTGGTGCAAACCGCCCACAAACAGCTGATTTAGTAAATATTCTTAACAAAAATGCCGACCGTTATATTCGCATGCATTTATTATGGGCGGGCGGTATTTCAAAAGCCGGTCCTGAGCATGCCGAATTGTTAGCCTTTTGCCAGGCACGCGACACTGAAAGTGCCGTGGCGAAATTGAAACAACATATTCTTAGCTCACGTGATGAGATTAAAGCCTTTTTGCAGCAGCGTGAAGCAAGCAACACCTAAAATTATCCGGTTTTGGTACTATTAACGTGCCAAGCTGGCCAGTTACTTATAATAATTGAAATTGCTCTAATATTTCATCATTGGTTAAATTACTGTATAACAGCGCTATGAAAATTCCAAAACGTATCCAACCACTCGTAGATGACGGCTTAATTGACGAAGTGATTAGCCAACTAATGAGCGGTAAAGAAGCCACTGTTTTTATAGTTCGCTGTGGCGATGAATTTCGCTGTGCTAAAGTTTATAAAGAGGCTAATAAGCGCAGCTTTAAAAAAGCAGCTCAATACCAAGAAGGTAGAAAAAGTCGGAACAGTCGACGTGCTAGAGCCATGGAAAAAGGCTCTAAGTATGGTCGTAACCAACAAGAGCAAGCATGGCAAAATGCTGAAGTGGATGCACTTTATACCCTAGCCGAAGCCGGTGTTCGAGTACCCCATCCTTTGGGTTGTTTTGACGGCGTTTTGTTGATGGAATTAGTCACCGATGAAAACGGAGACGCTGCACCACGGTTAAACGACGTGGTTATGTCAACAGAACAAGCCATTGAAGATCACCAACTAATCATGCTCTATGTTATGCGTATGTTATGCGCTGGTATTGTGCATGGAGACTTGTCAGAATTTAATGTACTCGTTGATGAATATGGCCCGGTCATCATTGATTTACCTCAAGCCGTAGACGCCTCAGCGAATAATAATGCTAAAGCGATGTTAATTCGTGATGTCGATAACATGACTAATTATTATGGCCAGTTTGCACCTGATTTGCTCTTAAGCAAATATGCTCAAGAAATGTGGGCTCTGTATGAACGTGGCGAATTAACCTTTGAAACGAAACTCTCCGGGCAATTTAAAGAAAATAATATTGCTGCGAATGTTGATAACGTGATAGAAGAAATAAAAGCCGCTTTTCTTGAAGAACAAGATCGTATTCAACGTATAGCTGAAGCCAATGAAATAGAGTAGCAACAGATCAAACAAAGCTCGATTTTTTTCAACCATAAGCACTCGCAGCTCATACAAAAAATCCATTTCAACTTGATTTTTTCTGTCGATAAAAACCACTTTCACACCGAAAAAACAGCAAAATCAAACTTTTTATTTAGTTTTTTTCTCTATAAGTATATGCAAAAAAAATATAACTAGATATCAAATACAATATAGAAAAACTCAATAATTTCAAATTAAATTCGTACTTACAACTATACACCAACTTATCTACAGGCTAACTAGCACTTAGCATTCAATTTAAAACACCTCTTAATTGGCATTAATATGGATACTGCTATTGAAATAGCAGCGGTTTACTTTTGCCATAAAACTTTATGCAACGACGGTTAAAAAAGAGCAGCGGTCAAACTTGACGTTAAAAAAACACTAGATTGTATACAATATATATTATATAAGTACATTTGAATTTCAGTCTTGCTTATTTTTATTATTAGATAAATAGCATTTTAAAAATGAGTAATAACAAAAACAACATGAACAGGGTAAAACTATGCCAAATATTATTAAAAGTGGCTTTAAACCACGTAAATCACTAACCGCTATTGCTGTAGGTACCGCGTTAATGCTTTCTGCGCCGATCACTATGGCAGCAGATACCTTCAACGGATCAGTAAAAGGTGTTATCACCAATACTGAAAACCAAGCCGCTAGCAATGCAATAATCACCCTAACTCACAAGGGTAAAAACATTACCCGTACTATTAAAACTAATAAAAAAGGTGCTTATTCACTACGAAAACTTCCCGTGGGTAAATATCGCATGACTATTGTTAAAGAGGGCTTTAATACTATTGCAGAGCACGATTTAACGGTAACCGTTGGTGGTGCTGTTATTTATAACGGCATATTATTATCAAACAGCAATACTGACTCTGAAATTGAACGCATTGCAATTACGGGTTCAAGAGTGAGTCGTATAGACTTAGAATCGTCCACTGGCGGCTTAGTCATTACTGCTGCTCAATTAGCCAAAATGCCAGTTGAGTCAGGTTTTGAAGCCATGGCATTATTAGCCCCCGGCACAACCAGTAACAGTGCTTTTGGCGCCGCCAGTATTGGTGGTGGTTCATCGGCTGAAAATGGTTATTACTTAAATGGTATTAACATTACTACCATTAAAACCGGTATTGGCTCTATTGGCATGCCGTGGGATGCTATTGCGCAAACTGAAGTAAAAACAGGGGGGATTACCTCAGAATTTGGTGGTGCACTGGGCGGTATTGTAAATGCGGTATCAAAGTCTGGTGCGAATGAATTTGAATTTGGTGGTTATCTACGGGTTGATCCCGAAGCAACTAGTCAGCCACATGATAACCTATTAAATGCTGATGGCTCGATTTATAAAAATACCAAACAAGATGAATCAACCTTTAGTCGATATAATATTTGGGCCAGTGGCGCATTAATTGAAGATAGCTTATTTTTCTACGCTTTATATGAACCACAAAAGTCAAATTATATCGCCGCCGACAATAACACCCTAGATGATGGTGAAACAACCTCAGACCGTTATTTTGGTAAGTTAGATTGGTATATTAATGATGATCATTCTATTGAATTAACCACCATAGGTTTTACCTCCAAAGGAAAAGGCACTACCTACTTAAATGATTGGCAAACACAGCAACGTGGCGAGTCTACCGGTACTTTTTCTTTACGCACAGGGGGTGATGTTTACGGTTTAAAGTATACCGGTATTTTAAATGACGAAATGTCAGTGGAATTTATCGCTGGTCGTACTACTGACAAAACTTACAATACCGTTGAAAATACCGATCCTTCAGTATGGTCAAATTTAACCGGCAGTTGGGCACAAATCTCCACTCATACCTTCTCAACGGTTACTGAAAGTGAATTTATTCGTGACCAATTTCGCTTCGATTTCAGTTGGGATCTTGAGTCTCATAGCATTAAAATTGGCGTAGATTATACTAATATAGCCGTCGATTATGAGTCTAGCCCCAATGGTGTTCCGGGTCGTGAAGGTTGGTGGTCGGTCACTTACGCTGGTGTTAATCACCCGTCTGGATTAGCTGAAGGTACGCCTTATGTTGATCAGCGCATTCGTACTGATTTTACTGATTCCGATGTCACCTCAACCGCTTTTTATATCCAAGATACATGGACAGTCACTGACCAATTAGTCTTGAACTTAGGCCTTCGTTATTCAAATGTTGCTAATACCGTTTCTGATGGCAGAAAATATATTGACGTTACCGGGCAAATAGCCCCCCGTGCTCAAGCCATTTATGACCTAAGTGGTGACGGCACTACTAAATTATTTGCCACTTACGGCCGTTATTTTCAACCTGTGTCTGCCAATATGAACATTACTCAAGGTGGAGCTCGTCGTGATATCAATAACTATTATCAACTGGGTGATACTGACGCGAATGGAGAAATTGTTTTATTGGCTGATGGCTCACCTTCAACGGGCGACTTTGTTAGTAACCGTGTGGTTCAAGAAGGTATTAGTGACCCTGACTTAATTGTTAGTGCTAACTTAGAATCAATGTATTCTGACGAAATTACCTTAGGTTTCGAACAAGAATTTATGGATGGCGACATGGTGTTAAGTATGCGTGCTATTTATCGTGATTTGGGTCGCTCTATTGAAGACACCGATTATGGCCCAGTGATCAATAAATACTTAGCCGCTAATAACCTACCGGGCGACGCCTCATATACTTATATTTTAGCCAACCCCGGTTCAACCTTAGATGTTAAGGGCGACTTTAATGGTGATGGCGAAAAAGTTCATGTGGTTATTCCAGGCTCTGAAATTGGCTTACCCA
The DNA here is from genome assembly GCA_016765685.1 of Colwellia sp. Taxonomy (GTDB): domain Bacteria; phylum Pseudomonadota; class Gammaproteobacteria; order Enterobacterales; family Alteromonadaceae; genus Colwellia. Next base: position 28,201 of record JAESPR010000102.1, read on the forward strand.
CCCCTGAACGTCAGTATGGCGCTTTAGAAACAGTCTTGTCCGGTATTGCTTATGACAATTTACACTACAACGTATCTTACACTTGGTCACACAGCTGGGGAAATACTGAAGGTTTGGTACGAACTGACAATGCTCAAGCTGATCCCGGTTGGACCACCTCATACGATTATGCTGAGCTAATGGATTATTCCAACGGTAATCTACCTAATGATCGCCGTCATGCGTTTAAATTTAACGGCTTTTATGACATTACTGAAGATTTATCTTTTGGTTTTAACGCGCGAGTAGTTTCCGGCATGCCCATTAACAAGTTCGCTGTTCATCCACAAGGTGTTGATAGCTGTACTGAGGGCTCAGTTTGGGAAGCATGTAATGGTGCTTACTATGGTCAAGTATCCTTTTATGACGAAAATGGCGATCCTGCGCCACGCGGTAGTTCAGGTACTACTGACTGGACCACAGAAATTGATCTAAGCTTGGCGTATAATGTCGACCTCGCTGGCGGTAACTTGCTGCTAAAAGCCACAGTTTATAATGCTCTTAACGCCGATACACAAATTGCAGTGCAGCAACAACGCGCTCAAAATGGAGACAACGGCTTAGAAGTCAACCCTAACTGGGGTAATACTACGGCTCGTTTAGGTGCTCGTTATATGAGTTTTGAAGCTCGTTATAGTTTTTAAACTTACCTAATTGTTAAACATTACTACTTTAAAAGCCGCTCTTTCGAGCGGTTTTTTATGCTTAACATTGCTGTCAATCATCACAGAGAAAATCCTCTTAAAGCCCGTTTAAAATCGACCTTGAAAAACAAAGGTATACTGTATACAATAATTCAGTTTTCTTAACCTATAAATAATAAAAAACACTGCGAACGCTTATGAAAAACGCCTTAACAACCCCGACCCCTTTTCCGCCAGCATTTTATGTTGCCAATACCATGGAAATATTCGAACGTTTAGCTTGGTATGGCATGTATACCCTGCTCGCCAGTTATATTATGACACCATCAACTCAAGGGGGTTTAGGATTAGGCAATACTGAACGTGGTTTGATCATGGGTGTAGTGCCCTTTTTCTTATATTTATTTCCCGTTATTTCTGGCGCATTAGCAGACAGATTTGGTTACCGAAAAATGTTTCTGCTGTCGTTTACGTTAATGGCACCAAGTTATTACTTGTTAGGTTATGCCGATAATCTAGGCAGTTTTATTAGTATCTTTATGTTAATAGCCTTAGGCGCAGGAATTTTTAAACCCGTTGTTATTGCAACTATCAGCCGCAGCACCGATGACTCAAATCGCGGTTTAGGTTTTGGTATATTTTATATGATGGTTAATATTGGTGGTTTTTTGGGACCCTTATTAGCACCCATAATACAAAAAAACTACGGTTGGCAATGGGTTTTTATTTTTGCCGCACTGTGGATTTCACTTAACTTTATTCCGGCATTATTTTTTTATAAAGAGCCCGAACGAAAAATAAAAACCGGTGGTTTAAAGCAAGTATTTACCGAGATGCAAGCGGTATTAGGTAATGCACGTTTAGCCTTATTAGTGGTGCCACTACTGGTATTATTAGTGTCGTTTTATGCGGGTATTGTCGCCAGTGGTAAAGTCACTACTCTCATTGCAGTCGTTTTAATTATTTCAGCCATTGTGTGGGATTTATGGGCTGGAAAAGTAGCCAACAAACACCGTAATAGCACACCTTGGTATCAGCAAAAAATGCACGTGGGCAATAAAGCCTTTATGGTTTATTTGCTTATTTTAACCGGCTTTTGGACAGTTTATTTACAAATTTTCATTACCTTACCTGTTTTTATTCGTGACTTTGTTGATACGTCAGATCTAGTGAACTTACTACACAGCATCAGCCCATGGTTACACGATATTTTAACCGCCATCAATATCGATATTCTAAGCAGTGAAATACACCGCTTGTCGAAAGAG